>DASQYN010000352.1:0-7768 GCA_035639215.1 Burkholderiales bacterium | reverse complement strand
GCGGAACAGCGCCGAGACGTCGTTCTGGCCCTCCACGTCGGCCTTCGCCGCGAAATACAGGTACCGGCGGTTCGCCTGCGACTCGCCCGCGAACGCCGCCTTCAGATTCTCGTGCGTCTTGCTGCCCTTCAGCGCTTTCATATCGGTCTCCTCATCAGGGGAGCCAAGCCTACGGCGCGTCAAGGCATAGGGCAAATCGAAAATCGCAATTCGCGATATCGACTACGCCTATTCAGCGGAAGACCAGTACCGGGATCTTCGAGTGCGTGAGCACCTTCTGCGTCACGCTGCCGAGGAGCATGCCGGTCAGGCCGCGATGGCCGTTCGACGCCATGAAGATCGCGTCGCACTTGCCCTTCTCGGCCGCCTCGATGATGCCCTTATAGGGCAGCACCGCCTTGCCGAGGACCGTCTCGCACTTCACGCCGGCGGTCTTGGCTTCGCTGGCGACCTGGTCCACTGCTTTCTGCGCCACCTCGCGCGAGCGGCGCTCTAGCTCGTCGACGAGCCGCTTGTCGGCGAGATAGCCCTCGCCGTAGATGTGCGTAGGCGCGGGCTCTATCGCGTAGTAGCCCGTGACCGTCGCGTCCATCTCCTTGGCGAGCGCGACGCCCGCCTTGATCGCTTTCGCCGCCACGGTCGAGCCGTCCGTGGGAATGAGGATGTGCTTGAACATTGGCGCTTCCTTTGAATGGGACGCCTTCAGCCTAGGCGTCCCGGCGCCAGCGTTATTGACGTGGGTCAAAGGACCCTGACGACGGTGACCTCGCTCCCGTCCTGCGACTGCTGGGTGAAGCCGAGCCGCCGGGCGAGGTCGAGCATGTCGTGGTTCGCCTCGAGGATGTGGCCGTAGAGCGCCTTGTAGCCGGCATCGCGCGCGGTGCGGCAGAGCCGCTCGAGCAGGCGCCGGCCCAGGCCCTTGCCCTGCCAGGCGTCGGCGACGACCAGGGCGAATTCCGCCGTCTCGCCGTCCGGGTTGGGCGCATAGCGGCCGACGCCGAGGAAGCTCGCGTCCTTCACCGCGACGAGCGCCAGCTCGCGGTCGTAGTCGAGCTGGGTGAAGCGCGCGAGCATGTGCGCCGGCAGCTTCGGCATGTACTGCATGAAGCGCTGGTAGCGCGACTGCTCGGAGAGCGAGTCGAAGAAGCGTTGCTCGCGCTCCACGTCTTCCGGGCGCATCGGCCGCAGGCGCAGGCGTGTGCCGTCGCGCAGCTCGAGGTCCTCCTCGAGCTCCAGCGGATACGGATGGATCGCCATGTGCGGATAGCGCGGCGCGGCGCGCGCCGGCTGGGCCGGGTCGATCGCCACGCGCGCGTCGGCGACGACCGCGCCCGCCGGATGCGCGAGCACCGGGTTCAGATCCATCTCCTTCAGCCAGGGCAGCAGGCACGCCATGCGCGACACGGCGGCGATGAGGGCAGCGAGCGCAGCGAGGTCCGCGGCCGGCACGTCGCGGTAGGCGCGAAGGAGGCGATAGACGCGAGTGTGCGACATCAGCTCCAGCGCGAGCGGCGCATTGAGCGGCGGTAGCGCGACCGCCGTGTCGCGTACCGCCTCCACCGAGACGCCGCCTGCGCCGAAGGAGATCACCGGGCCGAACACCGCGTCGGTCGCCACGCCGACCAGCACCTCGCGCGAGTGCGCGAAGCGCAGCATCGGCTGCACCACCGCGCCTTCGATGCGCGCCTGCGGGCGCAATGCGCGCACGTGCCGCATCATGTCGTCGAAGGCCGAGGCCACCATGTCGGCGCTCTGCAGGTTGAGGCGCACGCCGCCGACGTCGCTCTTGTGGCTGATGTCCGGCGAATGGATCTTCAGGACGGCCGGGAAGCCGATCTCGGCGGCGCTCGCCACCGCTTCGTCGCGCGAGCGCACGAGGTCGCTCCGCGGCACGGGGACGCGAAAGGCGCCGAGCAGCACCCGCGATTCGATCTCGGTGAGCATGGTGCGGCCTTCGGCGAGCGCGGTATCGCGGATGGCGACCGCCATGTCGAGGTCGGGAAGCGGCTCCTCCGGCTCGCCGGCGAGCGCCGCCGGCACTTCCATGAGCTGCGCGCGATTGCGGCGATGCGCGCAAAGAAAGGAGAACGCCTCGACCGCGTTCTCGGGAGTGTAGAAGTTCGGAATGCCGGCGTCGTCGAGGTGGCGGCGGCTCTCGTTGGGATTGATGTCGCCGAGCCAAGCGGCGAAAAGCGGCTTTTTCCGATCCCGCGAAACTTGCGAGACGGCGCGAGCCGCCGCTTCGGGCTCCGTCACCGCCACCGGCGAGTACATGACGAGTACCGCATCCACGCCCGGATCGGCGAGCGCGGCCGCGGTGGCTACGGCGAAGCGCTCGGGCGGCGCATCGCCGATGATGTCGAGCGGGTTGCCGTGCGACCACTGCGCAGGAAGCTTCCCATCGAGTTCCGCGAGAGTGGCTGGCGATAGAGTCGCCAGAGCAACCCCATTCTCGGCGGCGCTGTCCGCCGCCACCACGCCCGGGCCGCCGCCGTTCGTGACGATGGCGAGGCGCTCGCCCTGTGGCAGCAGCCGGCTCGCGAGCGCGCGCGCGGCGGCAAAGAGCTGCGTGTAGGTCTTCACGCGCACGGCGCCGGCGCGTCTCAGCGCCGCCTCGAACACCGGGTCGGCGCCGACCAACGCGCCGGTGTGGCTCGAAGCGGCGCGCGAGCCGCTGAGGTAGCGGCCGACCTTGAGCGCGATCACCGGCTTTACGCGCGACGCGGCGCGCACCGCCGAGACGAAGCGGCGCGCTTCGTGAACGCCCTCGACGTACATCAGGATCGCGTCGGTGGCGGTGTCGCCGACGAGGTAGTCGAGGATCTCGCCGAAGTCGACGTCGGCCGCGGCGCCGAGCGACACCACGCTCGAGAAGCCGATGCCGGAGCGCATCGCCCAGTCGAGGATCGCGCCGCAGATCGCGCCCGACTGCGAGACGAGGGCGAGGCCGCCGCGCAGCGCGTTGCCGCGCGCGAAGGTGGCGTTGAGCCCGGTATCGGTGCGCATCAGGCCGAGGCAGTTGGGCCCGAGCACGCGCACGCCGCCAGCGCGCGCCGCAGCGACCAGCTCGTCCTGCAGCTTCCTTCCGGCGGCACCCGTCTCGCCGAAGCCGCTCGTCAGCACCACCGCGGCGCGCGTTCCCGCGGCCCCGGCCTCGCGCACGATCTGCGGCACGGTCCGCGCCGGCGTGACGACGACCGCCAGATCAACCTTTTGCGGCAGGTCGGCGAGCCGCGCGTACGCCTTGCGGCCGAGGATCGTCTCGTGCTTCGGGTTCACCGCGTAGAGCGGTCCCCGCAGCTTTGCGTCCAGGAGATTTCGATAAACGATGCGCCCCAGGGCGCCTTCGCGCTCGGTGGCGCCGACGAGCGCGACGCCGTTCGGCGCGAGCAGCGGCTGAAGGTAATGGCGCGGCAGGAGATAGCTCATGCAGCAGGGCGCAAGCATACGCGGTGCCGAGCGTCCCCTTGATGCACGTCAAAAGGGGGAGTGCCCGGAAATCCTAGGTTGGCGCCATGGGCGATGTTCCGATCGTCGAGCGCCGCGCGTCGGCGCGCCAGAGCCGGCCTGCCGGCGCGCGCGGCGTGGAGCGCAGGTCCGGCAATCTCGCCCGGCGCACCTACGCGATCGTGCTCGCCGGCGGGCGCGGCAGCCGGCTGAAGGAGCTGACCGACTGGCGCTGCAAGCCGGCGGTGCCCTTCGGCGGCAAGTACCGCATCATCGACTTCACGCTGTCCAACTGCGTGAACTCGGGGGTGCGGCGCATCGGCGTCGCCACGCAGTACAAGTCCTTCAGCCTGATCCGCCATCTGCAGCGCGGCTGGAGCTTCCTGGACGGCCGCATCGGCGAGCACGTCGACATCCTGCCGGCGCAGCAGCAGATCGAGGAGGCCTGGTACCGCGGCACCGCGGACGCGGTGTTCCAGAACCTGAACGTGCTGCGCCAGGACGGCTGCGATTACGTGCTCGTTCTCTCCGGCGATCACGTCTACAAGATGGACTACGGCCGGCTGCTCCAGGCGCACGCGCTGTGCGGCGCGGACGCCACGGTGGTCTCCATCGATGTGCCGCTCGCCGAGGCCAAGGGGTTCGGCGTGGTCGCCGTCGACGAGGCCGGGCGCATCGTCGGCTTCGAGGAAAAGCCGGCGAGCCCTCGCCCCATGGCGGAAGCCCCCGACCGGGCGCTGGCCAGCATGGGCGTATACGTTTTCAACGCGCGGTTTCTCTACGAGCAGCTGATCCGCGATGCCGACGATCCTCACTCGAGCCATGATTTCGGGAAGGACATCCTGCCGTACATCATCGGCCGTTACCGCGTGCACGCGCACCGCTTCGCCGACAGCTGCGTCGGCATGCCCTACGGCCAGCCGTACTGGCGCGACGTCGGCACGCTCGACGCGTACTGGGAGGCGAACCTCGACCTGGCGCGCATCACGCCCGACCTCAATCTCTACGACCGCGACTGGCCGGTCTGGACCTACCAGGAGCAGCTGCCGCCGGCGAAGTTCGTCTTCGACGGCGAGCACCGCCGCGGCATGGCGGTCGACTCGATGGTCTCGGGCGGCTGCGTGGTGAGCGGCGCGACCGTGCGCCGCTCGGTGCTCTTCTCGAACGTGCGCGTCGAGGACGGCGCCCTGCTCGAGGATTGCGTAGTCCTGCCCGACGTCGTCGTCGGCCCCGGCGTGCAGCTGCAGCGCGCGATTGTCGACCGGCATTGCCGGCTCGACGCCGGGATGGACCCGCGGCAATTCCGCAGCACCGACAAAGGCATCACGCTGATCACGCCCGAGATGCTGGGCCAGCGGGTGCACCAGCTGCGCTGATTTTGATGTGCGTCAAAACCGGCGCCGGCCGGCGGGGCAGTATGGCGCTGCGGACAACCGATTCGTTAGGAGACGCTCATGGCAAACATCACCCGTTACAACCCGTTTGACGACTTCTTCAACGACTTCGGCAAGGGCTTCTTCGTGCGGCCCTTCGCGATGCCGGCCTTTCCGGCCGAGACCGAGCTGAAGATGAAGATCGACGTCAAGGAAGACGAGAAGAGCTACACCGTGCAGGCCGACATTCCGGGCGTGAAGAAGGAAGACATCCAGGTCGACATCGCCGGCGACACCATCTCGGTGCGCGCCGAAGTGAAGCAGGAGAAGGAAGAGAAGAAAGGCGAGAAGGTCGTGTACAGCGAGCGCAGCTACGGCATGGTGAGCCGCAGCTTCTCGCTGCCGGCCGAAGTCGACGACAAGGCCGCCAAGGCCGAGTACAAGGACGGCGTGCTGAAGCTCGTGCTGCCGAAGAAGACGAACGGCGGCGGCCACCGCCTCAGCATCGCGTAGCCGGCCCCTGGGCGTCTGCTTCCACTGCGGCCTGCCGGTTCCCCCAGCCGGCAGGCGCGCCTCTTTTCTGCTCGGCGCCGAGCGCGTGTTCTGCTGCGCCGGCTGCGAGGCGGTGGCGCGCGCCATCGTCGCGGGCGGCTTCGAGCGCTACTACGAAACGCGCTGCAGTCCGGGTTCACCTCCGATAGACATGCCCGACGCCAACGTGCTCGAGGGCACGGGTGAAGCGAGGCTTATTCTGGGCAGGGTCACGTGCGCCGCCTGCCTGTGGCTGATCGAGCAGGTGCTCGCGCGCACGCCGGGAGTCACGCGCGCCGAGGTGAACTACACGACGCATCGCGCCCACGTCGCCTGGGACCCGCAGAAAACCAGCCTGGCGAAGATCGTCGCTGCCATCCGCGCGGTCGGCTACGACGCGATCCCCTACGACCCACAGCGCCAGGAGCAGGCGCGTCGTCGCGAGCGGCGCAGCGCGCTCTGGCGGCTCTTCGTCGCCGGCTTCGGCGCCATGCAGGTGATGATGTACGCGCTGCCGGCCTACGTGAGCGACGGCGAGCTTTCGGCGGAAGCCTCGCAGATCATGCGCTGGGCGAGCCTCTTCATCACGTTGCCGGTTCTCGCCTTCGCCTGCCGACCCTTCTTCGCCGCGGCGTGGCGCGAGGTGCGCACCCGGCGCGTCGGCCTCGAAACGCCGATTGCGCTGGGGCTCGCCGGCGGCTTCGCGGCGAGCGCATGGGCCACCTTCACTGGCTCCGGGGAGGTGTACTTCGACTCGATCAGCATGCTCGCCTTCCTCCTCCTCGGCGCGCGCTACGCGGAGCAGGCGGTGCGAAGCCGCGCCGCGGCGCAGCTCGATCGCCTTCTGCAATGGGCGCCTTCCGACACGCTGAAAGCCGGTGAGCGCATCAGCGTCGCGCCTGGCGAGCGCTTCCCGGCCGACGGCCTGGTGGAAAGCGGCGAGTCGAGCGCCGACGAATCGCTGCTCACCGGCGAGGCTCGGCCGGTGGCGAAGCGCGCGGGCGACGCCGTAGTCGCCGGATCGGTGAACCTCGAGCAGCCGCTGGAGGTCTGCGTCACTCGCGCCGGCGCCGACACGCGATCGGCGGCCATCGCGCGGCTCGCGGAGCGCGCGTCGGTTTCGCGGCCGCGCCTGGTCGAGGCGGCGGACCGGCTCGGCGCACACCTGACGAAGATCGTGCTCGTCGTGGCCGCGGGCGCGGCGCTCTACTGGGGCGACGCCTGGATCGCCGTCGCCGTGCTGGTGGCGACCTGCCCGTGCGCCCTCGCGCTCGCCGCGCCGATCGTGCTCACGCGCGCGAACGCGGCGCTGCTTGCCCGCGGCGCGCTCGTCACGCGCTCGGCCGCGCACGAGGCGCTCTCGCGCGTCAGCGACGTGGTCTTCGACAAGACCGGCACGCTGACCGCCGGCCGGATCGGCGTCTCGCGCGTGTCGCTCCTCGGCCAGGCCGACGAGGCGAGCTGCATCGAGATCGCCGCGGCGCTCGAGCGCACCAGCCGGCATCCGATCGCGCGAGCTTTTCAGGCGTCCACGCCCCTGGAGGTGGAGCAGGCGAGGAATTTCCCGGGCCATGGCGTCGAAGCGCGCATCGGCGGTGTCCGCCATCGCATCGGCGGCGCCCGCTTCTGCGAAACGCTCGCCGGCACGCTCGCGCCGGCGCGCGGCACGGTGTTCCTGGCGAGCGAGAAGGGCTGGCTCGCCGCCTTCGAGCTTACCGACCGGCTGCGCCCGGATGCGGCGGCGCTCGTCGCCGCGCTGCGCGAGCGGAAGGTCGAGGTGCATCTCGCGAGCGGGGACGATCCCGGCGTCGTCGCCGGCATTGCGCGCGAGCTCGGCATCGAGCGATGGCAGGGCGCGATGACGCCGGAAGCGAAGCACGATTACGTCGCGCGCCTGCAGGACGAAGGCCGCGTGGTCGCGATGGTCGGCGACGGCCTGAACGACGCGCCGGTGCTCGCGCGCGCCGACGTCTCGTTCGCGATGGGAAGCGGCGCCGACGCCGCGCAGCTTCACGCCGACGTGGTCATTACCGGAGATCGCCTGCAGGCGATAGTGGAGAGTTTTTCGGTAGCGCGGCGCGCCATGCGCCTCGTGCGCCAGGGCTTCGCCTGGGCGCTCGCCTACAATGCGGCGGTGCTGCCGCTCGCTGCGCTCGGCCTCGTCGGGCCGTGGGAAGCCGCGCTCGGCATGGGCGCGAGCTCCCTGCTGGTCATGCTGAACGCTTCGCGGCGCCTGGAGCCTAAGGGTTCATGGAAAGCCTCTACCTCCTCGTCCCGCTCTCCGTCGTTCTCGTATTCCTGATCGGCTGGGTGTTCTGGCGCGCGCTCGAGTCCGGGCAGTTCGACGACCTCGAGCGCCCGGCGCACGACATCCTCGCCGACGACGACCGGCCGAAATCAGGCACAGACAACGTTTC
>DASQYN010000351.1:0-9289 GCA_035639215.1 Burkholderiales bacterium | reverse complement strand
CTTGCTCCCGCGCGTAGTACTCCGACTGCTGGCGCTTGATCTCCTCGACCTGCTGCCCCATGCCCGGCGCGTCGACCGCGAAGCGCACCTTGCCGCCCCGCTGCAGCTCCGCGCGAATGCTGTCGGTGATGGCGCGCGTGTCGATGTACTCGCTCGTCTTGTTTTTCACCTCCTGCACCGTCACGATCGGCAGGTTGCCGCTCGCGATGGTGGGCGCCTGCTGCATCGAGCGCGCCATCGCCTCCGCGATCATCTGCAGGTCGGTCGAGCCGAACTCATTGGTCACGGTCTCCACGCCGCGCGCATCGCCGTAGCGGGTCGTGTCCTTGGCGCAACCGGCTGCCAGCGCCGCCGCGGCGACGAGCACCAGGGTCCAAAGCTTGCGGGTGCTGAGGCGCATCGTCATGGCTCACTCCTGGCTCATTAGGACGAGGCGGAAGTCGACTGCCTTGTTCGAAGGCGCCACGGCAGTAATGACGTAGTTGGAGTTGTCGTAGAGCATGAGCGGCTTCCACGACTCTTCCTCGGCCGCGCGCATGCCTTCACGGTCGATCCAGCGGAATTTGTAGGCAATGCGCTTCACCTTGGAGCTGTCGTTGTTGAGGCTGGCGTCGATCTTCAGGAGATCGCCGGCCTTGGTGCAACGCATCTCCCTGGTCTCGATGGTGGTGCGGCGGCCTTCGCTCACCGTCTTCAGCTTCACCAGGTCGTCCATCGAGCTCACTTTCGCATCGCCGATCGGGCAGCCGAAGGCGAAGCCCGGCTGCTCGAATCCCTTTTTGGTGGCGCAGCCGGCGGCGAGCGCCGCCACCGCCACTGCCGTCAGCATCCCGTAAAGCTTCATTGCACTCCCTCCCTGCTCAGATTTTCATTCCCCTCGACCGGCGCGCTCGGCGCTTGCACGAAAAGCTGCCGGGACAGCACGCGAAAGTCTATCACCGCATAGCGGCCCGAGATGTCGACTCTTGCCGTGTTCTCGCCGAGGCGCGTCTGCACGCTGACCGTGTGCACGCCGGGCGGCAGACGCGCGCGCGCGATGTAGATTTCGGCGGGCAGCGTACGCCACGTCCGATCGTCGGCCGACTGGAATACGGCGCTCGCCAGCGCCACCGCAAGACCGAGCGCCGGCGCGGCATTATTGGAGTTGGAGTTGCGCTGCGCCTGCACCTGAAGCACCGCGCTAGCAGTAGAGCGGATTGCCGCGCGCAGCATGATTCCCGGCATGTCGTCCTTCAATCCCCGGCGTGCCATGAGGTCGACGCTGGCGATCGGCGTCAGGTTGAGCCGCTGCGCGCCGCCAACGACGAGAGCGCTGGGAGCGTCGTCGGTCGCACTCGGTAGCAGGACCGGAAAAGACACCGGGATGAGCACCGTCCGGTAGTCGGCCATCACGGGAAACATGAACTGTTGCGCGCGCAAGCTCGGCGCCGCGCCCGACGACACGATGAAAAGGACGTCCGTCAGGCCATCGGGGCGCGCGCTCACCCGCTGGTCGAGGCCGCGCAGCGCTTCCTCGAGCGCCGGCTGGCGCGGCTGCAGCTCGTTCGCCAGGCGATAGCCGGGGGCGGCGAGGCTCGGCTCGCCTAGCGACTCGTAGATGAATCCCGCGAGGTAGTGCGAAAGCGCGCTTTGGTAGCTGTTCTTCAGCGCATTCACCTCGGGGCTGTCGAGGATCTGCACCGGATAGCCGCTGAGCTCCTTGAAGTCCACGACGGCGCCGCGCTTCTTGGCATCGGCTTCCACCTCGGCGATCTGGCGCGCGCGCCGCTCGGCGATCTGCGCCTCGAGTTCATGCGTCTGCTTGATCGCCACGCGCGCGTCGTCGAATCGTCCCCTGGCGAGGTGATTGAGCGCGATGTAGGTGAAGAGCATGACCTTCTCGTAGTCATGCATCTCGTAGGTGCGCATCCGGTCGCTGACCAGGTATGACGACGCCGCGAGCAGCGCGTCCGTACTGCTCGCGAGCGCCGAGCGTTCACGGCCTTCGATCAGCCCCTGCGCCGCGAGCCATGCCTTGTCGCTTTCCTCGTAGCGCTGGCCAAGCCGCTGCAGCATGCCGAGCTCGGAGTAGTACAGCACGTCCTTCGCCGTGCCGCGGCTGCTCGACTCGAGTTGCCGGATCGCCCCGTCGACATTGCCGGCGGACGCCTGCTGCAGCGTGGCGCCCAGCGCTCCCTCGTAGCTTCGCAGGGTCGCGCAGCCGGAAAGCACCACCGCCAGCAAAAGCGCCGTTCCCCAGGACGGCATGGCACTCCAGGACGACATACCCTCCCTTGCGAGGTTTGTCCTCGGATTGGAAGTCCGATGTTACGCCAGCGCACCAGCGCTTCCGCGGTAACACTTGGCTTTTTCGAGACCCGTGGCGCGGGCGTCTGCAGCCCCTTAGTTGTTCGCCGTCCGCACGTTCACGAATCGTCGCGGCGTCCCCGGATGGGCTTTCGCAGCGAGGTAATAAGGCTCGACCTTTACCCCGAGCTCCCGCAGCGTCGCGGCGCGATGCTCGGGGGCTGGATGCGTCGAGAGAAATTCCGGCGTGCGTCCGCCGCCGAGCTTGCCCATCTTTTCCCAAAGGGTGACGGCGGCCTTCGGGTCGTAGCCTGCGCGCGCCGCGAGCTCGATGCCGATGCGGTCGGCTTCCGCCTCGCTCTCCCGGCTGTTCGGCAGCTCGATCGCCATCTGCGCGGCGGTCTGCATTAGCTGGCCGCCGGCGCTGCCGACCCCGGTAGCAACGCCGAGAATCTCCACGCCGAGCGCGGTGCTGCGCGCCACCGACATCCGCTCGCGGGTATGGTCGGCGAGCGCGTGACTAATCTCGTGTCCCATCACCTCGGCGAGCTCGTCGTCGGTGGCCTTCAGCTGTTCCCACATGCCGCTGTAGATCGCCATCTTGCCGCCGGCCATACAGAACGCGTTGACGGTTTTTGGATCGTTGATGACCTGCACTTCCCAGCGCCAGCCCGCCGAATCCGGGCGGAACTTGATTGCCTCGGCGATCAGCCGATCGGTGATGACCTGGATCTGGCGCGTGCGCTCGCTGGCGCGGTCGATCTGCTTCTTCTTGTCCAGGTCGCCCATCATCTGCTGATACGCGGCCGCCGAACCGCTGATCGCCTCAGACTCGGAGACCAGCCCGACGAACTGGCTTCGCCCCGTAATCGCATTGGTCTGGCAAGCCGCGAGGAGCAGCATGCCGATCGCGGCAAGCGACGTGCGGAGGCGACGAAAAACGCTCATGGCCGCGGATTCTATAGCCGCTCGCTGTGGCAGATGTAACTGATTGTTTTCAGCTTTCTGACGTGCCGCGAGCTTGCGGCGGTGCGAAATGCCGTGCCGCGCCGGCTCGGCTAGAATGATTTCGCTCGTGCTCGAAAGCGATGTTGAAAGGATGGCCCGTTGCTGATTTCCAGACGACGTGAAGCGAAGCGGCGCGCGCTGCTTCAGATGCTCGATCGCATTCCGGTCCGCACCGGCACCAAGACACCCGCGCCGCTCGTGCGGCCGCTCCCCGTCGACGTGCCGCTTGCCACGGGAGCGCCGTCCCGGGACGGCATCCCACCGGTAAAGCAATAGCGCTCTAGGCGGCCTTCTTCTCCCGCTTCGGCAACTCGCCGATAGCGGTGCGGATCGCGTCCTCGACCCGCTCGAGGAAGACGAAGTCGAGCTTCGCGCGTGCTTCGGCCGGCACGTCCTCGAGATCCTTCTCGTTGCGCTTGGGCAGCATCACGCACCGGATGCCGGCGCGCAGCGCGGCCAGCGTCTTCTCCTTCACGCCGCCGATCGGCAGCACCAGGCCGCGCAGCGAGATCTCGCCGGTCATCGCGACATCGGAGCGCACCGGCACATCGGTGAGCAGCGAGACGATCGCGAGGAACATCGCCACGCCTGCGCTCGGGCCGTCCTTGGGCGTGGCGCCGGCGGGCACGTGCACGTGGATATCGACCTTGTCGTAGGCCTCGCCCAGGAAAGTGCGCGCGAGCGTCAGCGCCGCCTGCGCCGACTCCTTCATCACGTCGCCGAGCTGTCCGGTGAGGATGAGCTTGCCGCTGCCGGGGACCTTGGACGCCTCGATGAAGAGGATATCGCCCCCGACCGGCGTCCAGGCGAGCCCGGTCGCCACGCCGGGCACCGAGGTGCGCTGCGCCGTCTCGTTCTCGAAGCGCTTCGCGCCCAGTATGCCGTGCAGGTCGTCGGGCTTGATCTCGATCCTGCCGGAAAAGCCTTCGGCGATGCGCATCGCGGCGTGGCGCAGCACCGATCCGATTTCCCTTTCCAGGTTTCTCACCCCGGCCTCGCGCGTGTAATCGCGGACGATCGCGCGAAGGGCGTCTTCCGAGATGCTCACGTTCTCGACCGCAGGATCGGCGCTCCCCAAACCGTTCGCCTCCATCTGGCGCTTCACCAGGTAGCGCTTGGCGATCTCGAGCTTCTCCTCCTCGGTGTAGCCGGGAAGCTGGATGATCTCCATACGGTCGCGCAGCGGCCCCGGGATCGTGTCCAGCATGTTCGCCGTGGTGATGAACATCACCTTGGAGAGGTCGAAGTCGACGCCCAGGTAGTTGTCGCGGAAGTGCGAGTTCTGCTCCGGGTCGAGCACCTCGAGCAGCGCGCTCGACGGATCGCCGTGGAAGCCGCCCTGGCCGAGCTTGTCGATCTCGTCGAACATGAGCACCGCGTTCTTCGACTCCGCGCGGCGCAGCGCCTGGATGACGTTGCCGGGCAGCGCGCCGATGTAGGTGCGCCGGTGGCCGCGGATCTCCGCCTCGTCGTGCACGCCCCCGAGCGCGATCCTCTGGAACTTGCGGCCCGTGGCGCGCGCGATCGACTGGCCGAGCGAGGTCTTGCCGACGCCCGGCGGCCCGACGAAGCACAGGATCGGGCTCTTGCCGCTCGGGTTGAGCTTCCTGACGGCGAGATGCTCGAGGATGCGCCGCTTGATCTTATCGAGGCCGTAATGGTCCTCGTCGAGGATCTGCCTCGCCTGGGCGATGTCGATCGGCTTGCTCGCTTCGTTCTTCCAGGGCAGCTCGGCGAGCCATTCCAGGTAGGTGCGCAGCATGCCGCTCTCGGCGCTGCCCTCGCCCATGCGCTGCAGCCGCTTGAGCTCCTTGGCGGCGTGCTTGTGCACGTCCTCGGGCATGCCCGCCTCGTCGATGGACTTCTTCAGCTCCTGCAGCTCGGCGTTCGTATCCTCGTCCTCGCCCAGCTCCTTCTGGATCTGCCGCATCTGCTCACGCAGCACGTGCTCGCGCTGACGGGTGTCGAACTCCTTCTTCGTCTTCTCGCCGATCTCCTTCGAGATGCGCAGGACGCCGACGCGCTCCGAGAGCCGCTCGAGCACCTTGTCGAGGCGCGCCTTCAGATCGAAAGTCTCGAGGAGCTGCTGCTTGTCCTCGTTCTTCACGTCGAGCAGATTCGCCACCATGTCGGCGAGCAGCGCAGGGGAGCTCACGTTCTGGACCACGACGCCGAGCTCCTCGGGCGCGTTCGGCAGCAGCTCGATCGCCTCGACGGCCTGGCTCTTCAGCTGGAGGAAGCGCGCCTCGATCTCGGGGGCCAGTTTGCCTTCAACGAGCTCTTCGCGCTCCTGCACGTACTGCACGCGCGCGACGAGGAATGGCCAGCCGCCCAGGAACTCGAGCACGCGAAAGCGGTTTTGGCCCTGCACCACCATGTGATGCACGCCTTCGCCGCCGGTGATGTAGCGCACCACCTGGCCAGCGGTGCCGACCCAATAGAGGTCGTCGGGCTTGACGTCGTTTTTCTGCGGGTCGCGCTGCAGCAGGAAGCCGACCTTCTTCTCGGAGCGCACCGCCTCTTGTGCCGCAGCGACCGACGCCGGACGGCCGATCGTCACGGGCGAGATGACGCCCGGGAAGAGCACCGTGTTGCGCATCGGGATGAGGATCAGCGCGTCCTCGGGCAGCGGCTTCGACGCGCCCTGCCGTGCGCGCTCGGCGGCGGCCGCCGCGGCGGAATTCGGAGCTCCTTCTGCGAGCACTTTGGTGTTCATGCGCCTTCCTTCTTGCGGAAAACCAGCGTCAGCACGCCGTCGGCGAGCTGCTTGTCGACGAGCTCGAGCGGCGCGTACGGATCGGCGAGCGGCAAGCCGATATGCCGCTCGAAGCGGCCGTACGGGATCTCGAGGCGGTGCACGTTCATCGTGTCCTCCCGGCAGGGAAACGGGCGCAGCGCCGAAACGGTCAGCCCCGCGGCATCGAGCGCCACCGTGATGGCGTTCGCGGGAACGCCAGGCAGCGCAATCTGCACGCGCAGGCCGTCGGGCGACTCGGCGATATCCACCGGCGGCTCCCACGCCACCGTCGCGTGCTGGAAGAACTGGCGCTGCAGGCGCTCGGCACGCTCGATCATCGAGAGCGCCTCGCCCCACATCCATGTCGAGAAGTCGCGCGAGGTCATCGGACCCTACATTGCGTCGAAAAGCGGCGAATCAAGGGCTGCAAGATTCGCGCCTTTATTCCCTTCTAATACAAGGGCGAGCCCGTCCGTTGATCGAGCGCAACTACGGTTGCGCGGCGGGGGTTCCCGTGGACTTTTCGAGAAGCCACTTCCGGAACGCGGCCACCGCCGGCCGCTCGGCGATGACCTCCGGGCAGACGAGGTAGTAGGCCGACTGGGGCTTGAGCTCCACCTCGAACGGCGCGCACAGGCGGCCGGAGGCGATGTCGGCGTCGACGAGCGGCCGTAGCGCGAGCGCCACGCCGAGCTTCTGCGAAGCAGCTTCCAGCGAAAGGATGTTCGACGAGAAGTGCGGTCCACGCGTGCCATCGATCCTGTCCGACACGCCGGCGACCTCTAGCCATTTCTGCCAGGCATGCCCATGCGCCACAAGATCCATGGCGTCGTCGTGCAACAGCGTGTGACGGGCGAGGTCGGCCGGCTCGCGGATCGGCGGATCGCCGCGCACGAGCTCGGGGCTCGCCACCACCGCCGTCGCGACGCCGAACAGCCGGTCGGCGCGGTAGCCGGGATAGTCGCCACTGCCAAGATGGATCTCCACGCCCGAGGCTTCGTTGCGCGGATCATGCCCGCCAATCAAGACGTGCGCGGCGTCGAGCGCGCCCGCGTCGACCATCCTGCTCGAGGCGACGACGCGCACGTCGATCTTCGGCTCGCGCCTGGAGAAGTCGGCGAGGCGCGGCATCAGCCAGCGTGCCGTGAACACCGGCGGCGCCGTGATCATGAGATCGGTCTCGTCGGCGCGCTCGTGGATCGTTTCGACCGCCGCGGCGAGCGCCTCGAAGCCGTCCTGCAGGCGCGGCAGCGCCGCGCGCGCCGCCTCCGTGAGCTGCACGCCGCGGCCGGCACGCTTGAAGAGCTCGACGCCGAGATAATCCTCGAGGCTCTTGATCTGGTGGCTCACCGCGGCCTGCGTGATCGACAGCTCGTTCGCCGCTTCCTTGAACGAAAGGTGGCGCGCGGCGGCTTCGAATACCCGCAAGGCATTCAGGGGCGGCAGGCGGTAGATCATGAGTTTTTCTTATCCTTGGCGTGAGAATTGATCGTTTGTGCTGTCATGCCCGTGGCCCCACCATTGCAGGCATGAAAAACCGCAATCTTAAGACCGCTTTCTGGAAAAACGCCGCCGCTTCCCTGCCGGCCGAGATCCGCGACCGCTACGCGCTCGACCTCGAGCGCGCGGAACGCTGGGAACTTGCGCTCGGCCGGGCCGTCGAAGCCGTGGCGCACGCGAAGGTCGCCTTGGAGCGGATGTTGCACGCGCGGCGCGCATTGGGTCGCACTTGAAAGGTGCGGCCCGAGGCCGCATTTACGAAGTAGAAAGCGAGAACAAGCTTGCCTCGCCGTCCGAGCAAATCCGAAGCCTCCTCCTCCTCCTCTGGCTAGGGCCCGCTCGGGCGGCGAGCATTTATGATGGGCGCGTGAGCTCGAAACCGCAGCCCCGCGCGGCAGGTGTGATCGTGTTCCGGCGCACCGAGCGCGGGCCCTATTTCCTCGTCCTGCGGGCCTATAACAACTGGGACTTCCCGAAGGGCCTGGTGGAGCCGGGGGAGGACCAGCTCGCTTGTGCAAAGCGCGAGCTCAAGGAGGAAACCGGTCTCTCGGGCGTCGACTTCCCCTTCGGCGAGGAGTACAAGGAAACGCTGCCGTATTCGGGCCACAAGATCGGGCGCTATTACCTCGGCGAGACCGAAGAGGTGGAGATCGAGCTTCCCGTTTCCAAGGAGCTCGGCCGCCCCGAGCACCATGAATACCGCTGGGTGAACGTCGACGAAGCGGAGGAGCTTCTTCCGCCGCGCCTCTCTGTCATCCTCGACTGGGCGAAGCGCACCATCGCCGGCAGCTGATATGGATTACCGCAGCCAGGCGCTCGCGGTTCTTCCCCACCTGTGCACCCGCTGCGCGCGCGAGTTCGAAGGCAAGCGGCTGCGCGAGCTGACTGTCCATCACAAGGACGGCAATCACCACAACAATCCGCCGGACGGCAGCAACTGGGAGCTGCTCTGCATCTATTGCCACGAGAACGAGCACGCCCGGGTCGTGGACTCCCGGGCCGGGGCCTTGGCGAAGCCGTCCGCGCCCGAGACCGCGAAGCATCGACCGCTCGCGGGCCTGGCGGCCCTCCTGAAACCCAAGAAGCGCTAGCCGCTGTTGCGAAGTCCGGCGGCGACGCCGTTGATGGTGAGGTGAATGGCGCGAAGCAGGCGCTCGTCGCCGCCGGCGCCGCGATGGCGCCGCAGGCATTCGACCTGCACGTGGTTGAGCGGATCGAGATAGGGGAAGCGGTTGCGGATCGAGCGCGCGAGCGTCGGGTTGTCGGCGAGGAGCTCGGCCTGTCCGGTAATTTCGGCGAGCCGGCGGCGCGTGCGCTGCCATTCCGCCTCGATGCGCCCGAACATCTCGCGCCGCAGCGTCGCGTCGGGCACGAGCTGCGCGTAGCGCGAGCCGATCGCGAGGTCGGTCTTGGCGAGCACCATGTCGAGGTTGGAGAGCACGCTGCGGAAGAAGGCCCACTCGCGATGCATTTCGCGCAGCTCCTCGAGGCCGCCCTGGTGCGTCTCGATCCAAGCCTCGGCGGCCGAGCCGAACCCGAACCATCCGGGCAGCATGAGCCGGCACTGGCTCCAGCTGAACACCCAGGGAATCGCCCGCAGGTCTTCGATCGAACCGGTGGCCCGCCGCGACGCCGGCCGGCTGCCGATGTTGAGCTCGGCGATCTCGGCGATCGGGGTCGAGGCGCGGAAGTATTCGACGAAGCGCGGCGCGCTGACGAGCTCGCGGTAGGCGTGGAACGCGGTCTGCGAGAGCTCCT
>DASQYN010000350.1:0-9111 GCA_035639215.1 Burkholderiales bacterium | reverse complement strand
GATGTGGAGGAATCGATCCGCGCCAATCCTCTGGACGGAGTGATCCTGCTGGTCGGCTGCGACAAGACCACGCCATCGCTGTTGATGGGCACGGCTAGCGTGGACGTTCCCGCCATCGCGATCTCCGGCGGGCCGATGCTCTCGGGCAAGTACCGCGGCCAGGACATCGGCTCCGGGACCAATGTCTGGTCGATGTCCGAGGAGCTGCGTGCCGGAAAGATCAGCATCGAGGAGTTCCACGAGGCCGAGTCGTGCATGCACCGCTCGCATGGGCACTGCATGACCATGGGCACCGCCTCGACGATGGCTTCCATGGTCGAAGCCCTGGGCGTCGCACTACCGGGCAACGCCGCCTACCCCGCGGTCGACGCGCGGCGCAACGTGCTCGCCCGCATGGCGGGCCGCCGCATCGTCGAGATGGTCAAGGAAGACCTCGTCCTCTCCAGGATCCTCACCAAGGCGGCATTCGAGAACGCCATCCGCGCCAACGCCGCGATCGGCGGCTCGACCAACGCCGTGATCCACCTGATCGCCATCGCGCGGCGCATCGGCGTCGATCTCACCCTCGACGACTGGGACCGCGTCGGCGACGGCGTGCACACGCTCGTCAACCTCATGCCGTCGGGCAAGTACCTGATGGAGGACTTCTGCTACGCGGGCGGCCTTCCCGCGGTGCTGCGCGAGCTCGGCGAAAACGGCCATCTGCACAAGAACTCGCTCACCGTGAACGGCAAGACCCTCTGGGAGAACGTCCGCCACGCGCCGTGCTGGAATCGCGACGTCATCCACTCGTTCCGCTCGCCCTTCAAGGAGAACACCGGCATCAAGGTGCTGCGCGGCAACCTCTGCCCGGACGGCGCCATCATCAAGCCATCCGCCGCGACGCCGAAGCTCCTCACGCACAGCGGCCGCGCGGTGGTCTTCGAGAGCATCGAGGACTTCCACCGGCGCATCGACGACCCGAAGCTCGACATCGACGAGAGCTGCGTCATGGTGCTCAAGAACTGCGGGCCGAAGGGCTATCCCGGGATGGCGGAGGTCGGCAACATGCCGCTCGCGCCGAAGCTCCTGAAGAAAGGTATCACCGACATGGTGCGCATCTCCGACGCGCGCATGAGCGGCACCGCTTACGGCACCGTAGTGCTCCACATCTCGCCCGAGGCAGCCGCCGGCGGCGCGCTCGCGCTCGTCGCGAACGGCGACATGATCGAGCTCGATGTGGCAAAGCGAAAGCTCCAGCTGCTGGTTTCCGAGGAAGTGCTTTCGCAACGGAAGAAGAAGTGGCAGGCTCCTCGGCCGCCGCTCGACCGCGGCTACTGGCGCCTTTACTACGACCACGTGCTTCAGGCCCACCAGGGCGCCGATCTCGACTTCCTCGTGGGCAAGAGCGGCGCCTTCGTGCCCAGGGATAACCACTGATGCTGCAAGCCGCTGATCTGACCATCCGCCTGCATCCGCAGGATGATGTCGTCATCGCGCGCGTCGAGCTTCCCGCCGGCACGCTGGTGAGCAAGGAGAACGTGCGCGCCGCGGTGCGCATTCCCGCCGGCCACAAGATTGCGACGCGGGCGCTAGCCAAAGGCCAGCCGGTGCAGCGCTACAACCAGATCATCGGCTTCGCCACGCAGCCCATCGAGCCGGGCGATCACGTGCACGTGCACAACGTGGCGATGGGCGACTTCCAGCGCGACTATGCTTTTTGTTGCTTGCGGAACGCTACCGAGTACTTTGCCCAGCCAGCAACCTTCATGGGCATCCGGCGCGCGGACGGCCGCGTCGCCACGCGCAACTACATCGGCATCCTGACGAGCGTCAACTGCTCGGCGACCGTGGCCAGGATGATCGCCGATCACTTCAAAAACAATTTAGGTGAGTTTCCAAATGTGGACGGCGTGGTCGCCCTCACGCACAAGACCGGGTGCGGCATGGCGTCCGAAGGCGAGGCGAGCGAGGTGCTGCGGCGGACCATCGCCGGCTACGCTCGCCACCCGAACTTCTTTTCCTCGCAGCTCGTCGGCCTGGGCTGCGAGGCGAACCAGGTGAACGTTCTTCTGGCCTCGCAGGGACTGAAGAAGAACGAGCGCCTGGGCGCATTCACGATCCAGGAGAAAGGCGGCACGCGAAAAGCCGTCGAGAACGGCATCGCGCGTGTGAAGGAGATGCTGCCGGAGGCGAACAAGGTCAAGCGCGAGCCCCTGCCCGCGAGCCACCTGATCCTCGGCCTGCAGTGCGGCGGCTCCGACGGCTATTCCGGCATCAGCGCGAATCCGGCGCTCGGCGCCGCAGTCGACCTCCTCGTCAGGCATGGCGGCACGGCCATTCTTTCCGAAACGCCGGAGATCTACGGCGCCGAGCACCTGCTGACGCGGCGCGCGGTGTCGCAGCAGGTCGGAGAAAAGCTGATCGAGCGCATCCGCTGGTGGGAGGACTACACCCGGCGCAACGGCAACGAGATGAACAACAATCCCTCGCCGGGAAACAAGGCCGGCGGGCTCACCACCATATTGGAGAAGTCCCTCGGCGCGGTAGCCAAAGGCGGGACGACCAACCTCGTCGCGGTCTACGAATACGCCGAGCCGGTCGCGGCGAAGGGGTTCGTCTATATGGATACGCCGGGCTACGACCCGGTGTCGGCCACGGGGCAGGTCGCGGGGGGCGCCAACCTGATCTGTTTCACCACCGGCCGCGGCTCGGCTTACGGCTGCAAGCCGGCGCCCTCGCTCAAGCTCGCGACCAACACGCCGCTCTTCGTGCATCAGGAAGACGACATGGACTTCAACTGCGGCACGATCATCGACGGCACCGAGACCATCGCCGCCGCGGGCGAGCGTTTCTTCCGCCTGATCCTCGACACCGCTTCCGGCCGCAAGACCAAGAGCGAGGAATTCAGCTACGGCGATGACGAGTTCGCGCCGTGGACGCTCGGCGCAACGATGTAGCCAAAAAAGGGGTCGGAGCAATTTTTCAGTTACAAAGCAACGCACCGTGCCCGCAGATTTGTTTCCGGTAAATTGCTCTGACCCCTTTAGATGCCGCGCTTCTATGTAGATGAGGCGTTGCGCCCCGGTAGCACATGCGTTCTCTCCGAAGACAGCGCGCATCATGCGATGCACGTGCTGCGCATTCGCCCGGGAGATGCGGTAACGCTATTCAACGGCCGCGGCGGGGAATATCCGTCGCGTGTCGCCGCGATCGAGCGCCGGAAAGTGATGGTGGACGTGCTTTCGCACGACCCGGTCGAGCGCGAATCGCCGCTGCACGTGACGCTGGTGCAAGGCGTTTCGGCCGGCGAGAAGATGGACTTCACCATCCGCAAGGCGGTGGAGCTCGGCGTAGCGGAGATCCGGCCCGTACTCGCCGCGGCTTCGGTGGCGCGCCCCAAGGCCGAGCGCGCCGCCGCGCGGCATGGGCATTGGCAGCGCATCGCCATCTCCGCCTGCGAGCAATGCGGCCGCAATCGCATCCCGGCCGTCCACTCCCTGTTGCCGGTCGCGGAGTACCGGCCCGCGAACGAGGCAACGCGAATCCTCCTCTCGCCGCGATCGCAGCTCGCTTTCACCAAGGTCGAGTTCAAAGAAACCATTCTCCTGGCGGCGGGGCCGGAGGCCGGATTCAACGCCGAGGAGGAAGCGGCCTTTGCGCGCGCTGGCTTCGTGCCGGCGCAGCTCGGACCGCGAGTGCTGCGAACGGAGACGGCGGCGCTCGCCGCCATCGCCGCGCTTAGCGCTTTGAAGGGAGACTTCTAGAGAGCAGGTCGGCGAGCTGCGCGTTTTTGTTGTCGCGCGCGATATCGAGCGCCGTGCGGCCGTCCCAGGTCGTCGCGCCAAGGTTGACGCCGCGCCCGGCGACGAACAGCTGCACCGCCAGGGTGTCGTTGCGCTTCGCGGCATCGAGGAACTGCTTCTCGTCGTAGTAGCGCAGCCCCATTGCGTTCAGGTCCTTGCGTGCCTGCAGGGCTCGCTCGGCCGACATCTGGTCCACGGCAGCCACCACCGGATGGTTGGCCACGTAGCCGGCGAGATCGCGGCCGAGCGAGGCGACGCGGTCTCGGTACTCCGGGGGCATCTCGGCGGTCACGCCGGCGAACAGCCCGGCGATCGCGCCGTTCGCCTGGGGATTGCGGCCGGTGAGCACGTCGGCGATCGCGGCGTCGGGATTGGGCTGCATGCCGGCATGGACCATGGTCTCGACGAGGGTGAGCACCTGGCCGAAGGCCGTCCAGTCCTCGTCGTAGGCGCTCGCGGCGGCGCGCGCCGGAACGCTGCAGGCGAGAGCCAGGATGAAGAGCGGGATGCGAATCATGTTGCCTCCAGTAGGCCGAAGCATACCTCTGCCACGGCGCTCGCATTTACGCCGTACAATTTGAAAAAAATACAATGGCCGCGAACCTGCCCCCGGCTCAGTTTCCCGAAGCGTTCGTGCGCTGGCTGCGCCAGGTTGCGCCGTACGTGCACGCCTTCCGCGGCCGCACTTTCGTCGTGGCCTTCGGCGGGGAGCTCTATACCGAGCGCACGCGCTTCCTCAGCTTCGTCCACGATCTCAACCTGCTCGCCGCCCTCGGCATCCGCCTGGTGCTCGTCCACGGCGCGCGGCCGCAGGTGGAGGCCGAGCTGAAGGCGCGCGGCCTGCGCTCGCGCTATGCGCAGGGGCTGCGCATCACCGACGAGGCGGCGCTCATGGCCGTCAAGCAGGCGGCCGGCGTGCTGCGCATCGAGATCGAGGCGGTGCTCTCGCAGGGGCTGCCGAGCTCGCCGATGGCCGGCGCGCAGATCCGCGTCAACTCCGGCAACTTCATCACCGCGCGGCCGATCGGCGTGCGCAAAGGCGTCGACTTCATGTTCACCGGCGCGGTGCGCAAGGTGGACGCGTTCGCGATCCGGGGCGCGCTCGACGCCGGCGAAGTTGTGCTCGTCGCGCACGTCGGCTACTCGCCGACCGGCGAGGTGTTCAACCTCGCGTGGGAGGACGTCGCGGAGAATGTCGCGGTCGCCATGAAGGCCGACAAGCTGATCATGTTCACCGATCGCCTGCCGGCGGACCGCCGCGACCAGGTAGTGAGCGAGCTCACCGCGCGTGAGGCCGAGGCGCTGGTGAAGAAGGGAGGCCTTACGCCGCAGACCGCGCGTGCCATCGAGCACGCGGTGCGCGCCCTCGCCGGCGGCGCCGGCCGCGCGCATCTCGTGTCGCGCCGCGTGCCCGGCTCGCTGCTGCTCGAGCTTTTCACCCACACCGGCGTAGGCACCATGATCACCGCCGACGCGCTGGAGAAGCTGCGCCCGGCGCGCATCGAGGACGTGGGCGGCATCCTGGGGCTGATCGAGCCGCTCGAGTCCGACGGCACGCTGGTGAAGCGCAGCCGGGAGCTGCTCGAGGCGGAGATCGGCAATTTCTTCGTCGTCGAGCACGACGGCGCGATCCGCGGCTGCGCGGCGCTCTATCCCTTCCCCGACGACAAGAGCGCCGAGTTCGCCTGTCTCGCGGTCGCGCCCGAATACCGCGACGCGGGCTACGGCGAGCGGCTGCTGCTCGCCTGCCAGGAGCGCGCCCGGTCGCTCAAGCTGCGGCGCCTCTTCGCCCTCACCACGCATGCCGCTCACTGGTTCCTCGAGCAGGGATTTCGCCAGGGCGAGGTCGACGCGCTGCCCTCGCGCCGGCAGGCGCTCTACAACTGGCGCCGCGGCTCGAAGGTGTTTCTCAAACGCATATAATCTTTTGATGGCAAGGATGGTGAAGTGCGTCAAGCTCGGTCGCGAGGCCGAGGGCCTGGACTTTCCGCCTTATCCGGGCGAGCTTGGCAAGCGCATCTGGGAGAACGTCTCCAAGGAAGCTTGGCAGCAATGGCTGCGCCAGCAGACCATGCTCGTGAACGAGAACCGGCTCAACCTCGCGGATCCGCGCGCGCGGAAGTACCTGATGGAGCAGACCGAGCGCCACTTCTTCGGCCAGGGCGCGGATGCCGCCTCCGGCTACGTGCCGCCCGAAAAGTAAGGCGGCCTTGAGCACTGTCGCGCAGTTCTGGGACGACGCCATCGTCCCGGCGCTCGTCGAGTACATCCGCATCCCCGCCAAGTCGCCGCATTTCGACCGCGAGTGGCGCGCGCACGGCTATATCGACGAAGCCGTGCGCCTCGCCGCACAGTGGTGCGAGGCGCACGCGGTGGCCGGCATGAACCTCGAGATCGTCCGCCTCGCCGGGCGCACGCCGTGCCTCTTCATCGACGTGCCCGGCACCGCCGGCAGCGCGGACACGGTGCTCCTCTATGGCCATCTCGACAAGCAGCCGGAAATGACCGGCTGGCGCGAGGGCCTCGGTCCGTGGACGCCGGTACTGCAGGAGGGCCGACTCTATGGACGGGGCGGCGCCGACGACGGTTACGCGGTCTTCGCCGCGCTCGCCGCCATCCGCGAGCTGAAGGCAAGCGGCAGGCCGCATGCGCGCTGCGCGATCCTCATCGAGTGCTGCGAGGAAAGCGGCAGCTACGACCTACCGGCCTACCTTGAGGCGCTATCGAGCCGTATCCGAACGCCTTCGTTCGTCGTCGGCCTCGACTCGGGCTGCGGCAACTACGACCAGCTCTGGGGCACCAGCTCCCTGCGCGGCCTGGTGAACGGCCTGCTCACCGTCGATGTGCTCGCCGAAGGCGTGCATTCCGGAGACGCGAGCGGCGTGGTCGCCTCGAGCTTCCGCATCGCCCGCTCGCTCCTCGAGCGTATCGAGGACGCGCGCACGGGGGAAATCCGCGACCGCGCCTTCCATGCCGAGATTCCGGAAGAGCGGCGACGCCAGGCGCAGCATGCCGCCGAGGTGATCGGCGAGCAGGTCTGGCGCAAATTCCCTTTCGTCGCCGGCATGCGGGCGATGCAATCCGACAGGGCCGAGCTGGTGCTCAACCGCACGTGGCGGCCGATGCTAGCAGTGACGGGCGCGGACGGCCTGCCGACTCCGCCGAACGCGGGCAACGTGCTGCGGCCGCGCACCCAGCTCGTGCTTTCGCTCCGTCTGCCGCCGAGCGTCGACGCGGCCGGCGCGGCGCGGCGGATGAAGGAGCTGCTCGAGAGTGATCCGCCCTACGGCGCGATGGTGCGCTACGAGGCGGGCCAGGCGGCGACCGGCTGGCACGCACCCGCGACGGCGCCGTGGCTCGAGGACGCGCTCGAGACAGCCTCGCAGCGCTACTTCGCGCGGCCGGCGATGTGGCTGGGCGAAGGCGGCACCATCCCGTTCATGGCGATGCTCGGCGAGAAGTTCCCGCAGGCGCAGTTCTTCATCACCGGCGTGCTCGGCCCGCACTCGAACGCGCACGGCCCGAACGAGTTCCTGCACCTCGATTACGCCAAGCGCCTCACCGCGTGCGTCGCCGACGTCCTCAGCGCGCACGCGGAGCGGCCACAGGCGAGCTGAGCGTTCTCACCCCCGACGCTTCGCCGAGCAGCAGCACGTCGGCCGGGCGCCGCGCAAAGATGCCGTTGGTGACCACTCCGGCGATGCCGTTGAGCTCCGCCTCCAGCGCCGCGGGGTCGAGGATCGTCAGGCCGCGGCAATCGAGGATCAGGTTGCCGTTGTCGGTCTTGAAGTTCTCGCGCAGCTCCGGCTGGCAGCCGCGGCGCAGCATCTCGCGCCCGACGTAGCTGCGCGCCATCGGGATCACCTCGATCGGCAGCGGGAACCGGCCGAGCACCGGGACGAGCTTCGAGGCGTCGCAGATGCAGACGAACTTCTTCGCCACGGCGGCGATGATCTTCTCGCGCGTGAGCGCTCCGCCGCCGCCCTTGATCATGTGCAGGTGCTCGGTGATCTCGTCCGCGCCGTCGACGTACACCGGCAGCTCGTTGACGCTGTTCAGATCGAAGACGCGGATGCCGTGCTTCTTCAGGCGCTCCGCGCTCGCCTCGGACGCCGCGACCGTGCCCTCGATCCGGTGCTTCACTTTGGCGAGCGAGTCTATGAAGGCGTTGACCGTCGAGCCGGAGCCGACGCCGATGACCCCGTCCTGGGCGTATTGCAGCGCCGCCTCGGCGACCTGCCGCTTCAGCTCGTCCTGGGTCATTTTTTCTTCTGCGGCGGCATGTCGGTACACACGCCCTCGTAGAGCTCGGCGGCCATGCCGACCGACTCGCTGGTGGTCGGGTGCGGATGGATGGTGCTGCCGATGTCCGTGGCGTCGGCGCCCATCTCGATGGCGAGGGCGAGCTCGCTGATGAGGTCGCCCGCGCCGGTGCCGATGATGCCGGCGCCGGCAATGCGGTGCGTCTCGGGGTCGAAGAGCAGCTTGGTGAATCCTTCGTCGCGCGCGTTGGCGATGGCGCGCCCGGAGGCGCTCCACGGGAACTTCGCGACGCCGATCGGCGTGCCCGCCTTCTTCGCTTCGTCCTCCGTCACGCCGACCCAGGCGATTTCCGGATCGGTGTACGCGACCGAGGGAATCACGCGCGCATCGAAGTGCGATTTCTGGCCCGCCGCCGCCTCCGCCGCGACGTGGCCTTCGTGCACCGCCTTGTGGGCGAGCATCGGATTACGGGTCACGTCGCCGATGGCGAAGATGTTCGGCACGTTGGTGCGCATCTGGCTATCCGTGGGAATGAACCCTCTGGCATCGACCTCGATGCCGACCTTCTCGGCGCCGATCTTCCTGCCGTTGGGCACGCGGCCCACCGAAACGAGGATCGCGTCGTATGTCTGCGCGGGCTTGCCGTCGAACTGCGCCTTCAATCCTTCCCGCGAGGCTTGCACCTGGGTCGTCTTCGTGCCGAGCATCACGTTGTCGAAGCGCCGCGCGTTGGCCTTCTGCCACACCGCCACGAGATCGCGGTCGGCGCCGAGCATCAGCCCGTCCATCATCTCGACCACGTCGAGCCGCGTGCCGAGCGTGGAGTACACCGTGCCCATCTCGAGGCCGATGATGCCGCCGCCGATGACCAGCATCTTCTTCGGCAGCGCCGGCAATTCGAGCGCCGAGGTGGAATCGAGGATGCGCGGATCCTCGGGCAGGAAGGGAAGCTTGGCGCCTTGCGAGCCTACGGCGATGATCGCGCTCTGGAAGCGCAGCGTCTTCTTGCCCTCCTTCGCCGTGATCTCCAGGCTGTGCCGGTCGGCGAAGGCCGCGACGCCGG
>DASQYN010000349.1:0-6451 GCA_035639215.1 Burkholderiales bacterium | reverse complement strand
CCAGCCGCTCGAGCTCGCGGCGCGCGAGTGGGCGGTGCTCGAGGTGCTGCTCGGCAAGGTGGAGAAGATCGTCTCCAAGGAGGCGATCATCCAGGCGGTGGCCGGCTGGGGCGACGAGCTCTCGCCGAACGCCATCGAGGTCTACGTCTCGCGCCTGCGGGCCAAGCTCGAGCCCTCCGGCATCAAGATCCGAACGGTGCGCGGCTTCGGCTACATGCTCGAGGAATTCAAGGGACAGTCGGCCGAGATCGGCCAAGACTGAGCGCCATGCCTGCACGCAGCCTCCGCGCCCGGCTGCTGCGGATGCTGCTGCCGCCGATCGCCGCGCTGCTCGTGCTCGGCGCGCTGGTGGCTTACTATCCCTCGATCGAGCCCGCGACCGAAGCGTACGACCAGGCGCTGATCGACGTCGGCATCTCGCTCGGCACGTACATCCGCGGCGGCGACTTCGGCTATCGCGTCGAGCTGCCGGTCGCCGTCGACCAGGTGCTGCGCCGCGACGCCTACGACACGGTCTATTACCGCGTGCTCGGGCCGAAAGGCGAGCAGATCGCCGGCGACGAGGGCCTGCCCGAGCCCTCTTCGCAGCCGCGCGAGGTTTCGGTTTCCTACGACGCGACCTACAAGGGGCAGAAGGTACGTGTCGTCGCGCTGCCGGCGAAGTGCGGCAGCGCGCTCTGTCGGGTGCTGGTCGGCGAGACCATGGTCAAGCGCAACCGCCTGGCGCGCGACATCCTCTTCTCGACGCTGCTTCCCGAGATGCTGATCGCGCTCGCCACGCTGGTCATCGTCTGGTTCGGCGTGAAGCGCGGCCTCGGCCCGCTGGCGCGGCTCTCGGACGAGATCAAGGCGCGCTCGCCCGGCGACCTGCGCCCGATCGATGCCGCGGGCACGCCGGAGGAGGCGCGGCCGCTCGTCTCGGCGCTGAACGACCTGCTCGGGCAGCTCGCGCTGGCGAGCCGCAACCAGCAGCGCTTCCTCGCCAACGCGGCGCATCAGCTGCGCACGCCACTCGCCGGCCTGCAGGCGCACACCGAGCTCGCGCTGGCGAAGTCGCTGGCCGAGCCGGCGCGCGGCGAGCTCGAGTTCGTGCACGAGGCGACGATCCGCACGGCGCGACTCGCCAACCAGCTGCTCGCGCTCGCGCGCGCCGAGCCCGGCGCGCGCGGCGACGCGGCGCAGGTAGACCTCAAGCCGCTGGTCGAGGGCGAGGCCGACGCCTGGGTTCACCAGGCGCTGGCGCGCGACGTCGACCTCGGCTTCGATCTTGCTCCGGCCAAGGTGCGCGGCGATGCGTTCCTGCTGCGTGAAGCGCTCGCCAACCTCGTGCACAACGGCATCCAGTACACGACGCGCGGCGGCCGCGTCACGGTGCGCACCGGGCAGCGCGCCGGGCAGCCCTTCCTCGAGGTCGAGGACGACGGTCCGGGTATTCCGCCCCCGGAACGCGAGCGGGTGCTCGAGCGCTTCTACCGCATGCCCGGCACGCCGGGGACGGGAAGCGGCCTCGGCCTCGCCATCGTGCGCGAGATCGCCGCAGGCCACGGCGCGGCGATCGTTATCGGCGAGGGCATCGCCGAAAAGGGCAGCGACGCGGGCAAGCAGGGATGCCGAGTTGCGATAACATTTCCTCGAGGATAGCGCTATGGACAGTGTGGATATCGAAGTGCTGCGCACCGCGGAAGCGTGGCGCAAGAGCGGCCATCGCGCCGCGCTCGGCACGATCGTCAAGACCTGGGGCTCGGCGCCCCGGCCGGTCGGCGCCATGGTGGCGATACGCGACGACGGCCAGATCGTCGGCTCCGTGTCCGGCGGCTGCGTCGAGGACGACCTCGTCGACAAGGTGCGCGCGAGGCTCGCCGCAGCGGCGAAGCCCGAGCTGATCACCTACGGCGTCACCAACGAGGAAGCGACGCGCTGGGGGCTGCCGTGCGGCGGCACCGTGCAGGTGGTCGTCGAGCCGATCAAGGACGAGAGCCGCCTCGGCGAGCTGCTCGACAGGATCTCGCAGCAGCAGCTCGTGAAGCGGCGCGTCGAGATGGACAGCGGCCGCGCGAGCCTCGAGCCGGGACGCTGGCAGGACGCGCTCGAGTTCGACGGGCGGGTGCTCTCGACGGTGCACGGCCCGCGCTGGCGGCTGGTGCTCATCGGCGCCGGACAGCTCACCCGCTATCTCGCCGAGATGGCGCGCATGCTCGACTACCACGTGGTGGTGATCGATCCGCGCGAGGAATATGCGGCCGGCTGGGACCTTGCCGCCGTGCCGCTCGATCGCGGCATGCCCGACGACGTGGTGCAGAGCCTCAACCTCGACGGCCACAGCGCGGTGATCGCGCTCACGCACGACCCGAAGCTCGACGACCTCGCGCTCATGGAGGCGCTCAAGTCGCCGGCCTTCTATGTCGGCGCCATCGGCTCGAAGAAGAACAACGACGCGCGCCGCACGCGCCTCGAGCAGTTCGATCTCTCGAAGGACGAGATCGCGCGCCTGCGCGGACCGGTCGGCCTGTACCTCGGTTCGAAGACGCCGCCCGAGATCGCGGTGGCGATCCTCGCCGAGATGACCGCGGTGCGCCACGGCGTAAGCGAGCCCTCGTGGGCGGCGAAGCCGGAGCGGCGCTTCGACCCGTCGGCCTGCGAAGTCAAGACGCCGACGGCTTGAACGTCATCGGCCTGCTGCTTGCGGCAGGCTCGGCGAGCCGCTTCGGCGCCGACAAGCTGCGCCACGAGCTTCCGCACGGCGTGCCGATCGCGGTTCAGTCGGCGCGGCACCTGCGCGCCGAAGCGACCCGGGTGATCGCGGTCGTTCGCTCGGCCGAGATGGGCTCGCTGCTGCGAAACGAAGGCTGCGAAACGGTCGTGTTCGAAAACGCGAGCGAGGGCATGGGCGCGAGCCTGGCGTGCGCAGCGAGGGCCGCCGGCCGCGCCGAGGGTTATCTCGTGGCGCTCGCCGACATGCCCTTCATCCGCCCGACCTCGATCGCCGCGGTGCGCGTCGCGCTCGAGAAGGGAGCGCCGCTTGCCGCGCCCTACTTCCGCGGCCGGCGCGGCCATCCGGTGGGTATCGGCGGCGCCTTTTTCGACTCTTTGCTTGACCTGCGGGGCGACGAAGGGGCAAAACGCTTGCTCGAGGAGAACGAGGCCAAGCTGGTGAAGATCCCGGTGGGCGATCCGGGCGTGATCCGCGACATCGACACGCCGAACGACCTGGCGCCTCCGATCGCCGTCTAGGAGCGTTTCGTCGCATGGCATATCTGCCGAAAGGCGCGCAGTTCATCCGCGCCAAGTTCCTTTGGGAGATCGGCCTGCACATCGCGGGCGATCCCGCGACCCCATACACCGGCAACCGGGATCTGTGCATAACCGTCGGCAGCGGCTCCGGCCCGGCCTACCGCCCGTGGCTGCGCATGTCGGTGGGCTCGCCCGTGCTCGCGCACGCGGTGGCGCGCGGCGAGCTCGAGGTGGCGATGGTCAATCCTTCGGCGCTGCTCACCCAGGCAGTGCGGGGCAAGGGTCTGTTCGACCGGCCGCTGCCGCTCGTCATCGTCGCCAACTATCCGTCGTGGGACCGCTTCGCCATCGCCGTGCATCCGCGCAGCCGCATCGGCTCGCTCGCCGACGTGGCGGCGAAGCAGCTGCCGCTTCGCCTGTCGACGCGCGAGGACCCGACGCATTCAACCCGCGATCTCATCGACCAGCTGTTCGCCGTCTACGGCTTCTCGCTCCAGGACCTGCTGCGCTGGGGCGGCAGCCTGCAGACCAACGGCGGCCCCGGCGACCCGCGCCGCCTCAAGGCATTGCGCGACGGCGCTGTCGATGCGGTGATGGATGAAGGCCTCGCCCTGTGGTTCGAGCACGCGCTGGCCGCCGGCTACCGTGCTCTGCCGCTCGAGGCGGAGGTTTTCGCGCGGCTCGGCGAGCTGGGCTGGCGGCGCGTGGTGATGCCGGCCGGCACGTATCGCGGCCTCGACGCCGACTACGCGTGCATCGACTACAGCGGCTGGCCGCTCTACTCGCGCGCCGATCTTCCGGAAGAGCTGGCCTACCGAATCGTCGGCGCGATCAAGGCGCGTGAGCGCGAGATCGTCTGGGAGGATTTCAACGCCCGCGCGCCTTACGCCGGCATCGGCGCGCTCGGCATGCCGACCGAGGCCACGCCGCGCGATGTGCCGCTGCATCCGGGGAGCGCCCGCTGGTTCCGGGAGCATGGCTTCCAGGTATGAGCGCTGCCGAGGAGAAGCGCGCCGTGCTCTTCGCCGACGTCTGCGAAAGCACGGCGATCTACGAAACGGCCGGCGACGCGGTAGCGCTGGGGAAGATCAACCGCGTGCTCGCGGTCCTGCGCAGGCAGGTCGAGGCCGCGGGCGGCATGGTGGTGAAGACGGTGGGCGACGGCGTGATCTGCCAGTTCGAGCGGCCCGAGGCCGCCTTCCGTGCTGCCGGCGAGATGCAGCAGGCGGCGCTCGATCTCGGCGCCGGCGAGGCCGCGCCGCTGCGCATCAAGGTGGGCTGCAATTTCGGGCCGGTCGTGCTCGCCGAGAGCGACGTGTTCGGCGACACCGTCAATGTATGTGCGCGGCTGATGTCGCTCGCCAATCCCGCGCAGGTGCTGACCACCCGCCAGACCGTCGACGCGCTGCCGCCGGCGCTGCGCAGCCGCTGCCGCAACCTCTACGAGACGCAGATCCGCGGCCGGGGCGCCCCGATCATGGTGTGCGAGGTGGTGTGGCGACCTGATGCCGACCTCACCAAGGTAGACCTTTCCCAGCCCGAGCTCGCCGCGCCAGGCGACTGGGTGCTCAAGCTCTCCTATGGCGGCGAGAGCTTCGTGGTCGAGCCGACCGGCAGCCTGCGCATCGGCCGCGGCGCGGCGAACGACATCGTCGTGCCGAGCGATCATGCCTCGCGCCTCCACGCGCGGGTCTTCGGCCGCGATGCGCAGTTCGTGCTCGCCGACCAGTCCTCGAACGGGACTTTCCTTAGGGTCGACGGCAGCGAGCGCGAGCTGCGCCTGCGCCGCGAGCAGGCCGTGCTCGGTGAGCGCGGCTGGATCGGCCTGGGGCGCAGCGCCGCCAGCCACGGCGATCACGTGCTGCGCTATCGGCTCGAGCGTCGCTCGCGCTGAGCGCTGACGAGCTGCCAGATTCGGGGTGGGGACAGGGGCAGCTCGCGCGGCTCCACGCCGAGCGGCGCGAGCGCCGCGGCAACCGCGTTCGCCACCACGCCGCCCACCGGCACGATGCCGCCTTCGCCTGCGCCCTTCGCGCCGAGCGGATTGTTCGGCGAGGGCGACTCGCCGGTGATGATGGCGCGGATGCGGGGAAAATCGCCCGCCCCGGGCAGCAGGTAGTCGGCGAGCGAAGCGGTGAGGAACTGGCCCTCCGCGTCGTACTGCAGGTGCTCGAGCAGCGTGCCGCCGAGGCCCTGTACCGTGGCGCCGATCGCCTGCCCGGTCGCGGTGAGCGGGTTGATGACGCGGCCCACATCCTCGACGACGAGATAGTCCTCGAGGCGCACCTGCCCGGTGCGCGGATCGACCGAGACATGGGCCGCCGCGGCGCCGTAGGAGTACGTGTGCTTGTGCCCGGCGAACGTGCCTTCGGCCGAGCGCGCGCCCGAGGCCTTCAGATTCCGGGCCGCGTCGAGGATCGCCGAGCCGCCCATCACCACCGAGCGAGAATGGAAGGCGCCGAAGCCTTCCTTGAGGTGCGTGGTCGAGCCGTGCAGGACGCGGATCTTTTCCATCGGCAGACCGAGCGCGTCGCAGGCGATCTGCGCGCAGACGGTTTCCAGCCCCTGGCCGACGTTCGCCGAGCCGACGTAGACGCTCGCCGTGCCGTCGTCGTGCAGCTCGATGCGCGCGTTCTCGCGCGGCCCCGCGGCGCCGCCTTCGATGAAGCAGCTTACCGCGACGCCGTGATAGCGGCCGTCGAGGCATTTTCCGTTCAGCTGGCTTTTCTCTTTCCAGTCGAATTCGGCGAGGCAACGATCCAGTGCCGCGGCGTAGTCGCCGCTGTCGAGCTCCTCGTGCTTCTCCGGCGAATCGAGCGTGGCGAGCGGATACGGCATCTCGTCCGCGCGGGGCAGGTTGCGCCGCCGGAACTCGACCGGGTCGAGGCCGAGGTCCTTCGCCGCCATGTCGATCAGCCGCTCGCGGAAGAAGTCTGCTTCGAAGCGCCCGGGGCCACGGTAGGTGCCCACCGGCGTCTTGTTCGTGAGAAGCGCGAAGGACTCCATGTGGACGTTCGGCACGCGGTAGGGGCCAGAGAGGAACTGCGCGACGTTGCGCGGCGGGATCGAGCCGTTGGCGCGCATGTAGGCGCCCATGTCGACCCAGGCGGCGCCGCGCAGCGCGACGATCGTGCCGTCGCGCTCGCACAGGATCTCGATCTCGCACTGCATCTCGCGAGAATGGTTGGAGGCGAGCAGGTTCTCGCGCCGGTCCTCGGTC
>DASQYN010000348.1:0-7656 GCA_035639215.1 Burkholderiales bacterium | reverse complement strand
CCGGAAAGCAGCACATAGAGCGAGTCGGTCTCGTCGCCCTCGCTGACGATGATGGCGTTCTTCGCGTAAGGGCGCGTCGCGGCGATCGAGCCTATCTCCTGGAGCAGCCTGGGCGGCAGGACATCGGCCGAGCGGTCTTTCATGGGTTGCGATTCTGCCCGGTTGCCGCCTTAAGGTGAATCGGTCACTGCGCCGGGCGGTCCTGGTTCGCTGCCCGCGCCGCCGGACCGGTTTAGCTTGCCGTCCAAGCGAGGAGTGGATGGAGGCAACATGAAATTGCTCGAGAAGCTGATTCCGCACCTGATCTTCCTGGCGGCCCTGGCGCCCACGGCGCTCCTGCTCGTGGCCGCCGCCATCTCGCTTTCCCAGCCCGACCCGATACTCGTCGCCCCGCTGTCGATCCAGACTGCCGCGGCCTGCGAGCCCTGCCAGAGCCCGCCGCCGCGCCCGTGATGAATTTTTCCCGGGCGGGGCCCATACTTCCCGCGGAGGGAGGAGGGCATGTCTCACGGCAGGCGAAGGCTCGTGCTCGGCGCAGCGGCTGCCGCGTGGCCCGTGCTCGCCGCCTGGCCCGCGCGGCGCGCCGCCGCCCAGTCCCGGACGTTGCGCGTCGGCTTGCTGGTCTCCGAAGCCGCCGAGGGCGCGCCGGCGCATCGCTTCGTCCATGAGTTTCGCGAAGGCATGCGCGAGCTCGGGCGGGAAGAAGGCCGCAATTACTCGCTGCAGGTGCGCGGCTATGCGAACGAGCGCACGGCGATGGCGCTCGCGGCAGGCCAGCTCGCCGCGGCGCGCTGCGACGTCGTGGTCGCGCAGAGCTCGGCCGGCGCCGCCGCCCTGCAAGGCCGCACCAAGGTGCCCGTCGTCGTCGCCGGCGCCGCCGGCCCGGAGAGTCCCGCCGGCCAGGTGAGCGGTCTGCTTCTCTTCGACGCGGGACTCCCGGCACGGCTCACCGCGCTCGCCCGCGAGCTCCTTCCGCGCGCGAAGCGCTGGGCTTTCCTCTGCGACCCGGGGCACGGCGCGGCCTGCGCCGCCGACGCCCTGCGCGTCGAAGCGCCGCGCCTCGCCGAGCAGCTCCCGGCCTCGCAGGCCGACGGGCTGATCGTCCCGGGCAATGCCGGCTTCTTCGCGGCGCGCGAGGCGATCGTCAAGGGATCGCTCGCCGCCGGCCTGCCGGTGCTCGGCCCGTCCGCCGAGTTCGCCGACCTCGGCGCGCTCGCGAGCTACGGCTGCGAGCTCGCCGCCAACTTTCACGCGGCTGCGCGCTACGTCGACAGGATCCTCGACGGCGCGCGGCCTGCCGACCTGCCGTTCCAGGCGCCGAGCCGCTTCGAGCTCGTGCTCAACATGAAGACCGCGCGCGAGCTGCACCTCGTGCTCCCCAGCGAGGCGATCCTGCGCGCCGACCGGGTGATCGAATGAGCGCGGCGGGGAGCGAGCGCTGAAGCTCGTCCGGACGCTCCGCCGCCAGCATCGCGAGATCACGCGCCTGGAGCGCGGCAGGCTGTTCCGCAAATACTTCCTGCTCATCCTGGCGCTGGTATGCGGCGCGCTGCTCATCTCGGGCGGCATCGGCCTCTACTTCTCGTACCAGGAGAACAAGGTGGCGATCGCCAGGCTGGAGCGCGAGAAGGCGCTCAATGCCGCGGCGCGCATCGGCCAGTTCGTCCGGCAGGTCGAGCAGCAGCTCGCCTACGCGACGCCGCAGCTCGGCGTCGAGACGCTCGGGCAGCGGCGCCTGGAGCTGATGAAGTTGCAGCGTTTCGCGAAGGAAGTGACCGACGTGGCGCAGATCGATGCCGCGGGCCGCGAGCAGCTCTTCGAGTCGCGGGTCGCGATGAGCGTCGTCGGCAGCGGCAAGGACCGCTCGCGCGAGCCCGCGTTCGAGAATGCCCGTGCCGGACGTACCTGGTTCGGCCCGGTGTACTTCCGCAAGGAGACCGAGCCCTACATGTCGATCGCCGTACGCTCGGGCGGCGCGCAGGGCCCGGTGACCGTGGCCGAGGTGAACCTGAAGTTCATCTGGGACGTGGTGAGCCGCATCAAGGTCGGGCAGAAGGGCAAGGCCTACGTCGTCGACGGCGCCGGCTACCTGATCGCCGATCCGGACATCGGCCTGGTGCTGCGCAAGACCGACCTGTCGCGCCTCGAGCAGGTGAAGGCGGCCCTGCAGCCGGACGCCGATGCGGAGCGCGCCATGCTCGCCAAGGACTTCAACGGCAGCGCGGTGCTCACCGCGTGGGCGCCGGTCGACCTCGGCGTCGATGCCGAAGGCCGGCCGCGCCAGCCGCTCGGCTGGAAGGTATTCGTCGAGCAGCCGGTCTCCGAGGTGTTTGCCGCGCTCGATGCGACGATCCTGCGTACGGTGCTGCTCATCGTCGCCGGCCTGCTCCTCTCGGCGCTCGCCGCCATGTGGCTCGCGCGCAGCATGGCGCGGCCGATCCGCGTGATCGAGGAGGGCGCGCAGAGGATCGGCGCCGGCGAGCTCGACCACCAGATCGACGTGCGCACCGGCGACGAGCTCGAGGCGCTGGCCGGGCAGTTCAACCGCATGAGCGCGCAGCTGCGCGAGTCCTACGCCGGCCTCGAGCGCAAGGTCGAGGAGCGGACGCAGGAGCTGACGGAGTCGCTCGAGCAGCAGACGGCGATCAGCGAGATCCTGCGCGTGATCTCGGGCTCTCCCGCCGACGTGCAGCCCGTGCTGCAGGCGGTCGCCGAGCGCGCGGCGCGCATTTGCGAAGCCCAGGACGCGGACATCATCGTCGTGCAGGGCGACAAGATCGGGGTGGCCGCCTCCGTCGGGCCGCTCGGCCGCCCGACCGGCGAGCTGGTGCCGCTCGACCGCACGACGGTCATGGGGCGCTCGATCGTCGACCAGGCGCGCGTCCAGGTCGCCGACCTGCAGAGCGCGGACGCGGAGTTCCCGCTCGGCGCGCCGCTCGCGCGCAAGTTCGGCCACCGCAGCATCCTCGCCATGCCGCTGATCCGCGAGAACCGCGCGCTCGGCACGATCCTCCTGCGCCGCAGCGAGGTTCGTCCTTTCGCGCAGAAGCACGTCGCGCTGCTCGCCACCTTCGCCGACCAGGCCGCCATCGCCATCGAGAACGTACGGCTCTTCAACGAAACCAAGGAGGCGCTCGAGCGGCAGACCGCGATCAGCGAGGTGCTGCGCGTCATCTCGAGCGCGCCAAGCGATGTCAAGCCAACGCTCGACGCGGTCGCGCAGCGCGCCGCGCGGCTGTGCGACGCGGCCGCGGCGGCGATCTACGTCCTTGAGGGCGCGACGCTGCGCCGCCGGGCGTTCAACGGCCCCGCCGAGCTGCAGGGCAACGACTCGCTCGCCTTCTCGCCGGAGACGCTCACCGGCAGGACGATCGCCGAGGGCAAGGCGATCCACGTCGAGGACCTGGAGCGCGAGCAAAGCGAATTCCCGGTGAGCTGGGAGCTCGCCCAGAAGTACGGCCGCCGCCAATCCATGCTCGCCGTGCCGCTCATGCGCGAAGGCAAGCCGTTCGGCACGATGTTCCTGAGGCGCACCGAGGTGCGGCCCTTCAGCGACAAGCAGATCGCGCTCGCTACCACCTTCGCCGACCAGGCGGCGATCGCCATCGAGAACGTGCGCCTGTTCCACGAGATCCAGGAGAAGAGCCGGCAGCTCGAGGTCGCCAACAAGCACAAGTCGGAGTTCCTCGCCAACATGTCGCACGAGCTCAGAACGCCGCTGAATGCGATCATCGGCTTCTCGGAGGTGCTGATGGACCGGATGTTCGGCGCGGTGAACGAGAAGCAGGCGGACTACCTGAAGGACATCCACGAATCGGGCCGCCATCTGCTCTCGCTCATCAACGACATCCTCGACCTCTCGAAGATCGAGGCCGGGCGCATGGAGCTCGAGCTCTCGAGCTTCGACCTGCCGAGCGCGCTGTCCAACGCGATGACGCTGGTGCGCGAGCGCGCGCAGCGGCACGGCATCCGCCTCGGCCTGGAGGTCGACGCGCGCCTCGGCGAATTCCAGGGCGACGAGCGCAAGGTGAAGCAGATTCTGCTCAACCTGCTCTCCAACGCAGTGAAGTTCACGCCCGACGGCGGCCGGATCGAGGTGAGCGCAAAGCTCGACACGACGCAGGTCGAGGTCGCGGTCCGGGACACCGGCATCGGCATCGCGCCGGAGGACCAGCAGGCGGTGTTCGAGGAATTCAAGCAGGTGGGGCGCGATTACACTCGCAAGGCCGAGGGCACGGGGCTCGGCCTCGCGCTCACCAAGCGCTTCGTCGAGCTGCACGGCGGCGCGATCCGCCTGGAGAGCAGCCCCGGCAAGGGCTCCACGTTCACTTTCACTCTTCCGGTACGCCAATGAGGCTGCGCCCATGAGCACAGTGCTGATCGTCGAGGACAACGAGAAGAACATGAAGCTCGCGCGCGACGTGCTGCAGGCGAAGGGCTACCGCACGCTCGAGGCGGTGACCGGCGAGGAGGGCGTGAAGCTCGCGAAGCAGGAGATTCCCGACCTCGTGCTCATGGACATCCAGCTGCCCGGCATCAACGGCATCGAGGCCTTCCGGCAGATCCGCGCCGACGGAAAGACCGCGCGCATTCCCGTGGTGGCGCTCACCGCTTCGGTCACGCCGACCGACCGCAGCACGATCAACGCGGCGGGCTTCGACGCCTTTGTCAGCAAGCCGATCAACCTGAAGGAGTTCCTCGAGACGGTGAAGCGCCTCGTGGAACGGGCGGGCAAGTAATGGCGGCACGCATCCTGGTGGTGGACGACACGCCGCAGAACGTGAAGCTGCTCTGCGATCTGCTCGCCTCGCGCGGCTACGAGGTGGCGAGCGCGGCGAGCGGCGAGCAGGCGCTCGAGCTGATCGCCCGGCAGGCGCCCGACCTGGTGCTGCTCGACATCATGATGCCGGGCATCAACGGCTACGAAGTGTGCCGCAAGCTGCGCGACAACCCGGCCACCGCGCTCCTGCCGGTCGTGCTCGCCACCTCGCTCGACCCGAACCAGGAGCGCATCAAGGGCATCGAGGCGGGCGCCGACGACTTTCTGCCGAAGCCGGTCAACCAGGCCGAGCTCTTCGCGCGCGTCAAGTCGCTGCTGCGCATCAAGGGGCTGCAGGACGAGCGGCTGGCGCGGCTGAAGAGCTTCTTCTCGCCGCAGCTCGCCGAGGCGATCGCCGCCGGCAAGGGCGACGAGCTCCTGAAGACGCACCGGCGCGAGATCACGGTGCAGTTCTTCGACCTGCGCGGCTTCACCGCCTTCACCGACGCCTCGGAGCCCGAGGAAGTCATGGAGCTGCTGCGCGCCTTCCACTCCGCGCTCGGTCGCCTGGTGCTCGAGCAGCAGGGCACGCTCGAGCGCTTCGCCGGTGACGCGGTGATGGTGTTCTACAACGACCCGCTGCCCGTCGAGCGGCCCGCCGAGCACGCGATGCGCACTGCGCTCGCGATGCGCGAAGCATTCGTGCCGATTGCCGAGCACTGGAAGAAGCGCAGCGGCTTCGAGATCGGCCTCGGCGTCGGCATCGCGCAGGGCTATGCCACCCTCGGCGCCATCGGCTTCGAGGGGCGACGCGATTACGCGGCGATCGGCAACGTCACCAATCTCGCCGCGCGCCTCTGCGGCGAGGCGAAGGCGGGCGAGATCCTGGCCGACCGCAAGACCATGGCCGCGCTCGACGGCGCCTTTGCCTTCGAGCCCGTCGGCCCGCTCACGCTCAAGGGTTTCGACAAGCCCGTGCCGGCCTTCGTCCTGAAGGCCTGAATTCGGGGCCAGGACCACGATTTCTTCATGACGACCCGCAGCGGCACCAGGAAGCGCAAGAGCGTGGTCCGGCCCGGGCCGCCGAGCGCGGCGAGCCGCGCCGTCAAGGAACGCGACGAGGCGCTGCGCTTCCAGGCCGCGACCGCCGACATCCTCGCCTCGCTGTCGCGCTCGCGCGAGAGCCCGCAGCCGGTGCTCGACGCGATCGTCCGGAACGTCCTGCAACTGTTCGACACGCGCTACGCCGTCGTCTTCCTCATCAAGGGCGAGCAGCTCGAGCTCGCGGCGGTCATCGGCGACGACCTGTTCGGCGCACCGAGCAGCGAGGCGCGTCGGCAGTTCGTGCAATCGTTTCCCCAGCCGATCGACTGGATGAGCTTCACCGGCCAGGCGATGAAGGCCGGGGAGGTGCGCCAGCTCGTGCCGATCGCCGGCAACCCGAAGGCGACGCCGCGCGCCGCCGCCCTGGCGAAGACCTTCGGCTACAACTCGATGGTCATCGCGCCCCTCGTGCGCGACGGGCGGGCGATCGGCGCCATCGCGAGCAATCACCGCGAGGCCAGGCGCTACAGCGACGAAGAGCTGGCGGTGCTCAAGACCTTCGCCGACCAGGCGGCGATCGCGATCGAGAACGCGCGGCTCTTCAACGAGACGAAGGAGGCGCTCGAGCGCCAGAAGGCGTCGGCCGACATCCTGCGCGTGATCGCCCGCTCGCCCGGCGACATCCAGCCGGTGCTCGACGCGATGGCCGAGACGGCGGCGCGCCTATGCGGCGCTACCGATGTCGTGATCCGGCGCCTCGACGGCGGCAGGCTGCACATGGCCGCGCATTACGGAGAAGTTCCGATCACCGTGGATTCGCACCCGAGCACGCGAAACACCGTCATGGGCCGGGCAGTGCTCGAGAGGCGGACGATACATGTAGCGGACATCCTGTCGCCCGAGGCGCGCGCCGAATTCCCGCAGGCCCCCGCGCTGGCGCGACCGGTGGATTACCACACTCTTCTAGCGGTACCGCTCGTGCGCAACGACGTTGCCATCGGCGGCATCCTGCTGCGTCGCCTCGAGGTGCGGCTCTTTTCCGAGCAGCAGGTGAAGCTCCTCGAGTCGTTCGCCGACCAGGCGGTCATCGCCATAGAGAATGCGCGGCTCTTCAACGAGACGAAAGAGGCGCTCGAGCGGCAGACGGCGACGGCCGAGATCCTGAAAGTGATCGCGAGCTCGCCGAGCGACGTGCAGCCGGTTTTCAATGTCATTGCGAATAGCTCCCGCCAACTGCTGGGCGGCATGTACGCGAACGTGGTGCGGCGCGAAGGCGACCTGCTGCACCTTGTCGCCTGGACGGCAATGAGCGAAGCCGCAGAGACGGCGCTGCGCAACGTGTTTCCCGCCAAACTCACCGGCCAGGGAGCCACCGGCAAGGCGATCCTGGCCTGCACGCCGGCGTGGATCGTCGATGTCGAAACGGACCCGGACTGCTCGGAATCATTCCGCGAACGAGCCCGCGCGCGCGGCTTCCGCAGCCTGCTGGCGGTGCCGATGCTCCGCGATGGGGCGGCGGTCGGCGCGATCAACGTCACGCGAGCCGAGCCGGGTGCCTTCTCCATCCACCAGATCGGCCTGCTGCAAACCTTCGCCGACCAGGCGGTGATCGCGATCGAGAACGTGCGTCTGTTCAAGGAGCTCGAGGCGCGCAACAAAGACCTCGGCGAATCGCTCGAGCAGCAGACGGCGACGAGCGAAGTGCTGAAGGTGATCAGCCGCACCCAGTTCGACCTGGAGCCGGTGCTGAACATCGTGCTCGACAACGCGCTCAACCTGTGCGGCGCCGACCGCGTCATCATCCTGCGCCCGAATGCCGAAGGAAACTACGTTCCGGCCGCGGGCCGCACGCG
>DASQYN010000347.1:0-2378 GCA_035639215.1 Burkholderiales bacterium | reverse complement strand
GAGATCGACTACACGCGCCTCGCCGAGATCTCGGCGCAGCTCTCGGCGGCGAAGAACGCCACCTACGACGCGGACATCCGCTATAAGCAGGCGAAGGACGCGGCGGCGAGCGCCGCCGGCGCGGGCGACCTGCCCGAGGTGCTGGCCAACCCCTACATCATCACCATCAAGACCGCCCTGCAGGCGGCCGAAGGCCGACTCGACGAGCAGTCGCAGGTTCTCGGCAGGAACCATCCGACCTACCAGCGCACCGCGCTCGAGGTACAGACGCTGAAACAGCAGCTCGGCACAGAGACCAAGAAGCTGATCGCCAGCCTCGGCAACGCCGCCGCGCAGGCGAAGCGGCACGAGCAGGAGCTCGCCAACGCGCTCGCCGACCAGCAGAACCGCATCATGAAGGCGAAGGACGCGCGCATCGAGATGGCGGTGCTGACGCGCGACCTGGACAGCTCGCAGCGCGCCTACGACGGTGCCCTGCAGCGCTTTATCGCCACCAAGGTCGAGAGCCGCGCTCGCCAGACCAACCTGGCGATGCTCACGCCCGCGGTCGAGCCGGTGAAGCCGGCGGTGCCCAACGTGCCGCTGATCAGCGGCCTCGCGGTGCTGATCGGCCTGCTGCTCGCCGCCGGCGTGGTGTACCTGCTCGAGATGACCGACCGCCGGGTGCGCTCGCGCGGCGACCTCGAGCAGAAGCTCGCCGTGCCCTCGCTCGGCAACCTGTCCCGCTGGCTGCCGAGCGGCGGGCGGCTGCTGCCGTCTCCCAGCTACGCGGGCGCCCATGGTGGCAACGGCGGCGCCACTCGCGCCCTTCCCCATCCCTGGTAATCGAAAAGAGGACTGTCATGCTAGTAAAACCCTCCGACAACGTTCTGCCGATCGACGGGGTCGCCGCGCGGCCCGGCGGTCGCCAGATCGGCGCCATCCTGATGGACGAAGGCAAGCTCACCCCCTCGGACGCCGAGCAGGTCCTCAAGCGCCAGCGCGAGCTCGGCTGGCGCTTCGGCGAGGCGGCGATCGAGCTGAACCTGATCACCGACACCGACCTGCGCGAGGCGCTCGCCAAGCAGTACGAGTTCCCCTACCTGGTCGCCGGCCCCGAGGGCGTGGCGAAGGAGCTGATCGCCGCCTGGGACCCGTTCCACCCGGTGGTCGAGGAGCTGCGCGGGGTGCGCACGCAGCTGCTCATCCGCTGGTTCAACCCGCAGGCCGGGCGCCGTACGCTCGCCATCGCGAGCCCGGGCGCGCGCGAGGGAAGGAGCTTCGTCGCCGCCAACCTCGCGGTGGTCTTCTCGCAGCTCGGCCAGCGCACGTTGCTCATCGACGCCGACTTCCGCGCGCCGCGCCAGCAGTCGATCTTCAACATCGCCGACCGCTTCGGGCTTTCCTCGGTGCTGTCCGGACGCGCCGACCTGTCCGCGGCCGTGCCGGTCGCGGGCCTCACCGGGCTCGCCGTGCTGCCCTGCGGCCCGGTGCCGCCCAACCCGCTCGAGCTGCTCTCGCGCGGCAGCTTCGCCGCGCTGCTGAGCAAGGCGCAGGCCGAGTACGACCTGATCCTCGTCGACACGCCGCCGGCGAGCGAGTACGCCGACGCGCAGAGCGTGGCATTCCGTGCGGGCGACGTGCTGCTGCTCTCGCGCCGCGACCACACCCGGGTCGACGACACCGAGCGCGTGGTGCGCGAGCTCTCGGACGCCAGCGCGCGCATCGTCGGCACGCTGATGAACTCGTTCTGAATGCGGCGGCCGCCCGACCGCAAGCTCGCCCTGCTGCTCGCCGCGGCGACCCTGATGGCGCTGGCGAGCGTGCTGGCCTCGCGCAGCTCGGCCCGAGCCGCCGGGGCGGCGGACGACGGCCTGATCGCAAGAACTTTCGTAAGGTCCTGACATGACAGTGTCGATCGCACGCCCGGCCGCCGCGCGCGGACCGGGTCTCGGGCTCGCCATCGCCGGGCTGGCCATGCTCGCGCTGCTCGCCGGCGCCGGCATCGCGCTCGGCGAGCTCCAGGCGATGTACGGCGTGCTGAGCCTCGTCGCCGCGGCGGCGGTGATCGCCGATTTCCGCTTCGGGGCGGTGCTGGTCATCGTGATGCTGCCGATCGAGGCGAGCGTCTACTTCCCGCACAGCCTGTTCGGCGTCACCGGCGTGAACCCGCTCAACCTGGTGCTCGCCGCGACGCTCGCGTCCTTCCTGCTGCGCGGCAAGGATCTCGGCCGCTTCCTGCCGAAGCCGCTGCTGTTCTTCGTCGTGCTGCCCATGCTGTTCGCGGGCCTGCTCGGCACGCGGCACGTACACGAGATCCACCCCGCCTACTACGAATCGATGCTCATCAACTTCAACACCCCGTTCGGCTACTTCCGGGACGTGGCGCTGAAGCCGCT
>DASQYN010000346.1:0-2856 GCA_035639215.1 Burkholderiales bacterium | reverse complement strand
GGCAGCTTGCTCGCTTCGGGCCCGAGCGCGTTGTCCATGCGCAGGCGGCCGAAGCGCACTTCGGTGCTCACGCCGAGGTTCTTGCGCTCGTTGACGGCGTTGTTATCCGCATCGAAGTCGAGGCTCGCCATAGCCGTGCCGTCGGCATCGGTCGGCGCGATGCCGAACTGCAGCGCGGCGTGGGGTCCATCCGGATTGTCCGGCGTGGCGCGCAGGAGCGCGGTCGTGATCGTCACGTTGGCCACGCCATTGCTCCAGCTCCCGGCCGGGTTCACTCCGGAATCGATGCGTGACGTGAGGTTGGTCGCGCCGCTGCGTGCGCCGAGCGCCCAGCTGGAAAAGGTCGTGACACCAAGCTTCGCATAGCCGCCGTTGTAGTTCTGCGTGGTCGCGCCTTGCGCGTTCTGTGCGGTCAGGGTGAGCGTGAGCTTCAGCGGCTCGTCCAGGTAGGTGAAGCTCGATGCCGGCGCGCAGGCAAGGTCGGAGCGGTTGCTCAACGTGACTGCGGAAACGGCGAATTGCTTCGGCCGGAAGCGGCCGAGGTAGCCGTTCGCGGCGCCGGTGCCGTCGAGGCCGCTGTTGCCGCTGATGTCGGCGCCGGCAACGCCCAGGTAGGAAGTGCTGCTCGCCGCGAGGAACACGTTGCCAGCCTCGCTGTAGCGCCAGTCCGTGAGCGCCGCAGCTCCGCCCGACCATTCGGCCGCGGCGATCGTCGCCGCACCGCCCGCACGGCTGAGCGCTCCGGTCGCAACGCCCGGCAGGTTCGCAGTCGCGCTAAGCGTGGTCGTCGCCGCGAAGTTCGGCGTCACACCGTTGCCGGTGAGGTTGACGCCCGCGTCGGGCACGCCGTCGTTGTTCGCGTCCTGGCCGCTCGCCCACTTGTAGGCCCCGAGCGTCATCGCGAAGTTGTCGCCCGCCGCAGCCAGCAAGGCAGCGCCGGCGGTCGTAGCGTGGCTCGCGCCGGTCATGGCGAAGCCGAAGGGGCGCGCCACGAAGGCATTGCTCGTGCCCTGCACGAATTGATTGGCCGGCGGGGAAGGCAGCGCGGCGCGGAACTGCAGCGTGATCTGTCCCGCGTCGCCGTAGTTGACGACGAACGGCGCCTCGGCGTTCGCGGTGGAGAAGCGGAAGTTCATGGAGGCGGCGTACGTGCCGTTCGGAACGAACGCAGCGCTGTTGCTCGAGGGCGAGCTCGAAGCCAGCGTCAAGCTTTGCGAGCAGTTGGCCGGGTTGTTGCACTGCGCGCCGACCTGCACGGAAACGTCGCTGCCGCTTGGGAAAATGCTCGTGCAGGCGCCGGTCGTAATGTCGGTGCGCACCGCCTGCAGGTAAAGCGTCTGTGCGCCGAAGCCGGTATTCGACGGCTTGCCGGAGACTTGCGTTCCGATCGTCCCTGGCGCGTTCGCGCCATTCGAGATGCGCAACGCCGAATTGACGAAGCTGATGAGCGGATCCTCGAGCGCGAGCTCCGCGACGCTGCCGTCGTTCAGGTTGATGCTGAGGCTCGTCACGGCGCTCTGGCGCAAGGTAACCGTGAAGGACGTTTCGCCGCCCGGCCAGACGTAGGTTGCTGCGCCGTTGTTCGCGCCCGAAGGCGTCCAGGCGCCGATACCGGCGACGGTGCCCGGGCCTTGCCAGACGCCACTGGCCGTGGAAGTAGAGATGGCGAGCGAGCGCCCGGCCGGCGGCGCCACGAGGTTGTGGCTCGCGTCATGGCCGCTGATGGTGATCTGCGCGTAATCGCAGTTGGCGACGGTGCTGCTCACCACGGTGATCGCGTAGTGGGCGAGGCTGACCGCCGGACGCAGCGCGAGCAGGAAGGTGGCGCCGGTATTGGCGGCAGGCGGGCTGGAAAGCGTCGCGGTCCGTGTCCCCGTCAGGCCCGCCGCAGCGCGTGCCTCGTAGTTCATCTCGAGCGAGATGCCGAGGTTGTTGTTCGGCGGCTGCGAAGCGATGTCGACGGCTTCCGTCATGCCGCCCGGCGGGGTCCAGGTTCCGGAGGCATCCGCCGAATGCATGCTCACTAGCATCGTGTTCGTCACCGTGCCGGTGTTGACCTGCGGCGCGGTATGCGAGGAACTGCTCGCCGTAGCTTGACCGGCGCTCGCAACGATCGGGGTAGTGGTATCGACGCCCGAGAAGCTGACGATTCCCCCGTCGGCGCCGAGATGCGCCGGGCTACCCCCGAATCCCCAGGTGTAAGTGGCGCCGATGTCGGCCGCCGTCGCCACGCGCCAATAGACGGCGAGGCGCGCGCCGACGTTGCTCGCCGCGCCGCCGCTCGTCTGATCGATCGTCGCCAGGGAGGTCCAGCCGGCCGGCGTATTGATCGCCAGGGTGCATGCGCCGCTGCTCGCGGTACACGGGCGCGCGGCGATCGAGGCGATCATCACGTCGCCGACGGCGGTGCCGGATGGCACCGGGATGCTGAGCGCTGAGCCTCCCGCGACGGCAAGGAGGTGCGCCACGTAATCGGTGGCCGAGGACATCGTCGCCGTTTTCGCCCCAGTCGAGCCCGGGGTCGGAAACGCCTGCTCGTCGAGCGAGCTCGAAACGCCATTCGGTCCGGCGCCGCTGTTGAACTGGTACTGTTCGACGGTCATCCCGGTGGGCACGCCGTGATTGTTTCCCGCGCGGGACGACCCGAGCAGCGCGACGAGCACTGTGTTCGTCTGCGTGGTCGTAATCGTCGGTAGCGTTATCTGCGAAGCAGAGTTGGCGGTCGTCACACCGAAAACGTCGAGCGGACTGCCGATCGGATCGACGTTGCGGTAAGCGGTGACGTTGCCGACCGCCCGGTCGCTGCCCGAGAAGGTAAACGTGTAGCTCGCTGGCTCGGAGGCGAGCACGCCGATG
>DASQYN010000345.1:0-5425 GCA_035639215.1 Burkholderiales bacterium | reverse complement strand
GTTGACCCGCGAGGAGCTCCTGCGCCAGGGCTGGAAGATCGACCTCGTGGAGAAGATTCCCGCGCCCGCCGACGCGAACTCGCCCGCCGGCGTAGCGCTCTACCGATACAAGCTCGTGATCTCGCGCTAGCCATGAGACCGCTTTGCACGGCTGCCGTGCTTGTCGCGCTTATGGGGTGCTCGATGTTCGACGCGCCGAAAACCGAGCCCGCGTCGGCATCGAAGGCTGCCCCGCAAGTCGATCAGATGTGCCTCCAGGATTGCAGGAACAACGGCGGAACCCGCGAATTCTGCGAGGACCGCTGCACCAACTAGGCGTCTAGCGGCAGACCGTCTGGTTGCCCATCGGCGTGCAGTCCACCCGCGCTCGCGCCGAGCGCGCGGCGCGCCACATCGCTTTGTCGACCTCCGTCGCGCATTGCGTGTAAGCGTCAGTGCCGCGCGCGAAGCCGTACACATCGCACAAGGTGCTGTCCGGCGGCGCGGCGACGTGCTTTTCCTCCGGCGCGGTGACGCAGCCGGCGAGCAGGCAGGCAGCAATCGCGACCCTGACCCCGAATTGCGTCATTTCTTCACCAGGCTCAGGAACTCCTCGCGCGTCGCGAGGTGCTCGCGAAAAACGCCGAGCACCGACGAAGTGACCATGGTCGAGTTCTGCTTTTCCACGCCGCGCATCATCATGCACAGGTGGCGTGCCTCGATCATGACGCCGACGCCCTTCGCGCCAACCTCGTCCATCACCACTTGCGAGATCTCCTCGGTGAGCCGCTCCTGGAGCTGCAGCCGGCGCGCGAACATGTCGACCAGGCGCGCGAGCTTCGAGACGCCGAACACCTTGCCGTCCGGGATGTAGCCGATGTGGCAGCGGCCGAAGAACGGCAGCATGTGGTGCTCGCACAGGCTGTAGACCTCGATGTCCTTGACGATCACCATGCTGCTCGTCGCCTGCGTGAAGAGCGCCTGGTTGATGACCGCGCCGAGCTTGGTGCGGTAGCCGTGCGTGAGGAAGGCGAGCGCCTTTGCCACGCGCTCGGGCGTCTTCAGCAGGCCTTCGCGATCGGGGTCCTCGCCAAGCTCGAGGAGCAGCTGCCGGACCAGGCCGGCGATCTTCGCCTCGTCCGGCGGGCGAGGTGTCGGGGATTTCATCGCCCGATCAAGCGGGAAACCGCTGCGCCGCCCGCAGCCTCGCCCGGGCGGACTCTTCCTCCCGGTTCTTCGGCGGCGCATTCGTCTCGAGGCTCGCGAGCAGCTTGCGCGAAACCGCTGCGATCGCCTCCGCCGCCTCGGCGAAAGCGGCCTCGTTCGCCTTCGACGGCCGGGCGAAGCCGCTCACCTTTCGCACGAACTGCAGCGCGGCGGCGCGAATCTCCTCGTCGGTCGCGGGCGGCTGGAAGTTATAAAGCGTTCTGATGCTTCTGCACATGAGCTCACCTCTCAAGTATCGGCAGATTCCCGCGCCGCCGGCCGCGCGAGCTTCGTCCCCGGCCATACCGTCGGATGGCTCCTGGCGTAAGGCGGCGGATAGTCGACCTTGACGCCGAAATGCTCTGCCGCGTGCCAGACCCAGCGCGGGTTGTCCAGGAAGGCGCGCGCCATGGCGACCATGTCGGCCTTGCCGCTCGCGACGATCCTTTCCGCCTGATCGGGGTCGGCGATCATGCCGACCGCGCGCACCTTGAGGCCGGTCGACTGCTTCACTCTTTCGGCGAAAGGCACCTGGAATCCCGGCGCCGCCGGAATCTTCTGGTGGCCGACCACGTTGCCGCCGGAAACGCAGACATAGTCCAGGCCTGCGCGCTCAAGCGCCTTCGCGTACTCGACCGCATCGTCGGGGCCGAGGCCGCCTTCGGCAAAATCGCTGCCGCTGATCCGCGCGCCGAGTGCGCGCTCCCTCGGCCACACCTCGCGCACTGCACGCGCCACCTCGAGCGGGAACTTCATGCGGTCCTTGCCGTATGCGTCGGTGCGCTTGTTCGAAAGCGGCGAGAGAAACTCGTGCAGCAGGTAGCCGTGCGCGGAGTGCAGCTCCACCGCGTCGAAGCCGATGCGCCGTGCCCTCTCGGCGCTCGCCACGAAGGCGTCGACCAGCCCGCGGATCTCCGCCGTGGTCAATTCGTGCGGCGTATGCCATCCCTCGGCGAACGGGATGGCGGACGGCGCCACCGTCTGCCACGGCGACTCGTTCGGGCCGAGCGCCGAGCGGCCTTCCCACGGAATCTGCGACGACGCCTTGCGGCCGGCATGCGCGAGCTGGATGCCGATCGGCTCTTTCCTCAGCCTGCGGATCGCCTGGACGACCTTCGCCATCGCCGCCTCGTTGTGGTCGTTGTAGAGGCCGGCGCAGTAGTGCGTGATGCGGCCCTCGCGCGTAACGTGCGTCGCCTCGACGACGAGCAGGCCGGCGCCCGAATAGGCGAGCTGGCCGAGGTGGATGAGGTGCCAGTCGCTCATGCAGCCGTCGTCGGCGTTGTACTGGCACATCGGCGAGACGACGACGCGGTTCGGCAGCGTGATGCCGCCGAGCGGGATCGCTGTGAAAAGCTTAGGGTGCGCCAACGGTGATGCTCCTTTCGGCAAAAGCCCTGCGTAGCGCGGCGGCGAATGCCACGGCGCCGGGCTGGTCGCCGTGCAGGCAGATCGTGTCGACGGCGACCGGCACGCGCTTTCCGGAAAGGCTCGTGACGTAGCCTTCTTCGACCATGGCGAGCGCCTGCTTTGCTGCCTTCGCCTCGTTCTCGATCATGCCGCCCGGCTGGTCGCGCGGCGCGAGCTCGCCCGCATCCGTGTAGCCGCGATCGGCGAACACCTCCGCGCACACAGCGACGCCCAGCTTTTTCCCGATGAAGTAGTTCTTGCTGTTGGAAAGGACGTAGAGCATCGTCCCCAGGTCCTTCGCCGCGCGCACCATCGCTTCGGCGAGCGCCTCGTCGTTCGCCGCCATGTTGTAGAGCGCGCCGTGGCACTTGATGTGGTGCAGGCGGCTTCCCGCAGCGCGCGCGAAGCCTTCGACCGCGCCGGCCTGGTAGACCACGAGGTCGTACATGTCCTGCGGCGAGATCTTCATGACTCGCCGCCCGAAGCCCATCAGGTCGGGCAGCGACGGGTGGGCGCCGATGGCGACGCCGTGGTCGACCGCGAGGCGCACCGTCTTGCGGATCGTCGCCGGGTCGCCGCCGTGGAAGCCGCAGGCGATGTTCGCCGAGCTGATGTGCGGCATGACCTCGGCATCGGCGCCCATCTTCCAGGCGCCGTAGCTCTCGCCCATGTCGCAGTTGAGGTCGATTCGCTTCATGAATTCGCGAATTCTACTTGCCGTACTCCCACGCGATGGCGCGCAGCGCCGGCTCGAGGCGGTTCTTCAGGTCGCGGCGCAGCTCGGCGGCCATGTCGAGGCCGCAGCGCGCGAAGTGCAGCGTGCCGTTCGGCCCGAGCTGCGCGAGGCGCGGCACGTCGGCCGAGGCGATCTCGGCGATGCGCGGATAGCCGCCGGTCGTCTGGTGGTCGGCCATCAGGGCGATCGGCACGCCGTTCGCCGGCACCTGCACGCTGCCGAGCGTGGTGGGGCCCGAGAGGATCTCCTCGGCGCTCGATCGCTCGAGGCTCGCCCCGGTCAGGCGAAAGCCCATGCGGTTCGATTCCGGGCCGATCTTCCAGACGGTGTCGAAGAACGTGCGCTGCATGGTCGCGTCGAAATAAGCGAAATGCTCGCCCTCGATCGCGTGCAGCACGATCGGCTCCCGGTCGGGCACCGTGGGCGGCGGCACCGACCAGCGCACGGAATGGTCGCGCTTGTGCTTGAGCGCCGCGAAGCGAGTGCGCGAGAGCTCCGCCGAGTCCTCGACCAGCGGCAGGCGGTCGCCGCGCTTCAGCACGCGGCCCTCGAAGCCGCCGAAGCGCCCGGGGATGTAAGTGCTGCGGCTGCCGAGCACCGGCGCCACGTCGATGCCGCCGGCGACGGCGAGATAGGCGCGCGCGCCCCGCAGCGCGCGCGTGATCGAGAGACGCGCCCCGGCGGCGAGCAGCACCGGGCGATTGACCGGGATCGTCGCCTCGAAATCGGCGCCGGCGAGCGCGACCAGCGTGTCGCGCTCGAACTCGAGGTCGGGGCCGAGCACGGTGATCTCGATCGCCGCCGCGTCGTGCGCATTGCCGACGAGCGCGTTGGCGATCGTCAGCGAGACGACGTCCATGGCGCCGCCCGGGCAGAGGCCGACGTGCTGGTGGCCGTGCCGCCCCGGATCCTGGACGGTCATCAGTAGCCCCGGGCGCAGGACGGCGAGGGTCATTTCTTCAGCGCTTCGAACTCGTCCCGGGAGATCGGGCGGAACTTGACGCGGTCGCCGGCGGCGAAAAGGCTCGGTTCCCCGCGCTCGGCGTCGAACACCTTGAGCGGCGTGCAGCCGATGATGCTCCAGCCCCCGGAGATCGCGAACGGGTAGACGACGCTCTGGTCGTTGGCGATCGCCACCGAGCCCGCCGGCACCACCGGCCGCGGCGAAGCGCGGCGCGGCACGGCGAGCTTCGGATCGAGCCCGCTCATGTACGCGTGCCCCGGCGCGAAGCCGACCATCAGCACGCGATATTCGCCCGCAGAGTGCAGCGCGCCGACGTCCGCGACCGGGACCTTGGTCAGCCTTGCCACCTCGGCGAGGTCCGGCCCGTATTGCGGCTCGTAGCACACCGGCACCTCGATCGTTCGCCCGACCTCTTCCTTCTTGGGCAGTCCCTCTTTCAGGCATTCATCGATCAGCGCAGCCGCCGCCTCGAGCGGCTTGCCGCCGAGCGCCTCGTGGTCGGGATCGAAGTGCAGCGCAAGCCCGCCGAACGCCGGCACCACGTCGCGCAGCCACGGCAGCTTCCGCGAGTGGACCGCCGTGGCGAGGCGCTGCACCGTGGCGTTCACCTCCAGCTCGAGCGCCTTCGAGAACTCGATGTAGACCGCGCAGTCCCCGAGGGGAATCAGCGCTTGCGGACGCGCCTTCGCCACTTACGCGGTCTGCGGAAGGGCCACGCCGATCATGCTGTCGCGCGTCACCAGGCCGGCGAGGCTCGGCTCGTCCCAGTCCTCGGTGCCCGCCGGCCGCATCGGCAGCACGAGGTAGCGCATGTCGGCGGTGGAGTCGTGCACGCGAATCGCGACCGCCTCGGGCAGCTCGAGCCCGAACTCCTTCAGCACGGCACGCGGCTCCCGCACCATGCGCGAGCGGTAGCTGCGCGACTTGTACCAGTCGGGCGGAATGCCGAGCAGCACGCGCGGATAGCACGAGCAGAGCGTGCAGACGATGACGTTGTGCACCTGCGGCGTGTTCTCGACGACGACCAGCCTGAGCCCGGGAATCTCCAGGCCGAGCTCCTCGCAGGCCGCGCTGCCGTTCGCGAGCAGCCTTTGTCTGAAATTTTCATCGGTCCATGCCCGCGCCACTAC
>DASQYN010000344.1:0-2916 GCA_035639215.1 Burkholderiales bacterium | reverse complement strand
AATGAGAGAAGGATCGCTCGAAGCGCCGACCCGGCACCCGCTCGACTGGAAGAACCCGGAGTTCTGGGACCCCGCGAAGGCCGAGAAGGAGCTCGAGCGGATCTTCGACATCTGCCACGGCTGCCGGCGCTGCGTCAGCCTGTGCACGACCTTCCCGACGCTCTTCGACCTCGTCGACAACTCCTCCACCATGGAGGTCGACGGGATCGCGAAGAGCGATTATGCGAAGGTGGTCGACCAGTGCTACCTGTGCGACCTGTGCTACATGACGAAATGCCCGTACGTTCCGCCGCACCCGTGGAACGTCGATTTCCCGCACCTCATGGTGCGCGCGAAGGCGATCAAGTTCGAAAAGGGCAGCGAGTGGAAGATGAGGTTCCGCGATCGCCTGCTCTCCTCCACCGACGCGATGGGCAAGCTCGCCGCGATTCCCGTCGTGGCGCAGACCGTGAATGCCGTAAACAGGAATGGATTGGCGAGAAAGGCGATGCAAGGCGTCCTCGGCGTGCACAAGGACCGTGAGCTGCCGCCGTTTGCGCCGCGAAAATTCAGGTCTTCAGCAGAGAAGGAGAGATCATTTCCGGTCCGCGAGGGAAAGAACACCCCCGGCAAGGTCGCCCTCTTCGCCACCTGCTACGCCAACTACAACGAGCCGCAGCTCGGCCACGACCTCGTGGCGCTGCTCGAGCACAACGAGATTGCGTGGACGCTCGTGGAGCGCGAAGTGTGCTGCGGCATGCCGAAATTCGAGCTCGGCGACCTGAAAGGCGTCGATGCGCTGAAGCAGAAGAACCTCCCGGTGCTGGCGAGATACGCGCGCGAGGGCTATGCCATCCTCGCCCCGGTCCCCTCCTGCGCGCTGATGTTCAAGCAGGAGATCCCGCTCATGTACCCGCAGGACGCGGACGCCGCGGCGGTGCGCGACGCGATGTTCGACCCGTTCGAGTACTTGGTGCTGAGGAAGAAAGACGGGCTGCTCAAGACCGACTTCAAGGCCAAGCTCGGCAAGGTGTCGTACCACATCCCCTGCCACTCGCGCGTGCAGAACATGGGCCAGAAGACCCGCGAGGCGCTGGAGATGGTGCCGGGGACCGAAGTGAACGTGGTCGAGCGCTGCTCCGGCCACGACGGCACCTGGGGCGTCAAGGAAGAGTATTTCGACAATTCCATGAAGATCGGCCGGCCGGTGTTCCGGCAGATGACGCAGGAGCTGCCGGATGGGGCGTCCTACTACGTGAGCTCCGACTGCCCGATCGCCGCGCGCCACATCATGCAAGGCATGGGCGAGGAAGCGGGCAAGGCAGTGAAGGCCCATCCGCTCACGCTCCTGCGCAAGGCCTACGGCCTCTAGATAGGGACGGACCCGTATTTTTCTCATTTGGGAAAAATGGGGTCTGTCCCTGTTTTTGCTCTTGGGCGGATGCGCGAGCGTCCCCGCCGCGGACTTCACGTTCGCCCTGCTCGGCGACACGCCGTACTCCGCCGGAGAAGCGAAGCGGCTCGACCGGCTGATCGACGACCTGAATGCCGAGCCGCTCGAGCTCGTCGTGCATCTCGGCGACATCGGCGCGGCGAGCGACGCCTGCACCGACGCGTGGCTGGACGCCCGTAAAGCGCAGCTCGCCCGCATCCGCGCTCCCGTCGTGATGGTGCCGGGCGACAACGAATGGACCGATTGCCGCGATCAGGCCGCCCGGCTCGCCGCCTGGCGCAAGCGCTTCTGCACAGCGCCTTTCGCCGCAGAGGTGCAGCGCGGCGAGTACTGCGAGCACCGACGCTGGCGCGCGGCGGGGCTGCTCTTCGTCACGCTCAACCTCCCGGGCTCGAACAACAATGCGCGGCATCCGGAGGAGATGGCGCAGCGGATGGCCGCCGTCCTCTCCTGGCTGGACGAATCGGCCGGGCTCGCCGCGCGCGAGAAGCTCACCCTCGTCGTGCTGATGCAGGCCGATCCCTTCGTCACCGCGCCGCGCGACGGCTACGCCACGCTGCGCGGCCGCCTCAGGCGGCTCGGCGAGGCGATGCCGGGCAAAGTGGTGCTCGGGCACGGCGACACGCACGTGTGGCAGGACAACGAGCCCTGGCCCGGCGTGCACCGTCTCGAGGTGTGGGGCTCGCCTTTCGTGTGCTTCGTGCGCGGCGACGCCGAGCGCGGCGCGATCGCCTTCAGCGCACCACGCTGTCGATAGTCACCGCGACGCCGCTCGCGTTGTTCGCGACCGGAGCGCTCGCGCCCTGCAGGTCGCCCGGCTGCGGCGTCGCGTTGCCGGACTTGGAGATCCGCGCGCCGACCACCACCTGGGGGAAGGCCGAGATGTTGAGCCCCTGCGCCATCGCCATGGAGTCGTCGAGGCTGAACTCGATCGGCAGGTCGGACGCCTTGCGCCGCAGCACGGCGAGCGGCATCGGCGGCCCCTGCGCAGCGCGCGCGAAGACGAACACGAAGTCGTCAGGCTGCACCTGCCGGCGCAGCTCGGGGGCGAGGCGCACCACCCCGCGCACGCCGCGCGACGCGTTTGCGGGTGCGGGCTTCTTCGCGGGCTCGCCGATGCCGGCGAGCTTGCGCGCCTCTTCCACGTTCTGCGCTATGGCCTGCGCATCCTCGGAGCCTTCGGGCACGAGCGGCAGCATGCGGCTCCAGATCTGCGCCGCCTTCGCATAGTCCTTGCGCTCGTAGGCCGCGGTGCCGTAGAGCGCCAGCGCCTTGAGGTTCTTCGGATCGATCTCGAGCGCGCGCTCGACCAGCTTCTCCGGCTCTCCCTGCAGCGTCTGGCCGCGCGCCATCGCGAGCGCGTCGGCGAAGTCGGCGAGGAGCTGCGCATCGCGCGGCGTGCGCTCCGCCGCCTTGGCGTAGGCCTCGACCGCCTCCGGGAAGCGTCCCATGACCGTGTAGGAGCGTCCGAGGAGCTTCCAGCC
>DASQYN010000343.1:0-2065 GCA_035639215.1 Burkholderiales bacterium | reverse complement strand
AATCCGAAGGTCGGCACGGTGTCGCCCGACGTCGTCACCGCGGTGAAGAACGCCAAGGCGGGTCAGGTGCAATACCGCACCGATAAGGCGGGGATCGTTCAGTGCACGATCGGTCGCGCGTCGTTCTCGCCGGAGCAGCTCAAGACGAACTTCGTCGCGCTGATCGACGCACTGAACAAGGCGAGGCCGAAGGACGTGAAGGGCGTGTACCTCAAGAAGGTGAGCGTCTCGAGCACGATGGGCGTGGGAGTCCGCGTCGATACGACGGGGCTCACGCAGAGCGCGGCGGTGCATTGATGCTTTCGCGCAGAGTTTCGCTCGCGGTGAAGCAAGAGCGGCTCGCACGATACTTTGCGCGAGTTTAAATTGGGCGATTGGCTTGGGGCGGCCCTGCGCCGATCGCTTGAAGGGCAAGTAAATTTGAGGGAACGCTGGCTGGCAACGGCCGGCGCGCCGTCAAAGACCGTAGGAGCCTTGAAGGCTTGATTGCCGCCGCTCTATCTAAAGCGCGGCGTCCTACGCAGATGGTGTCCCTCGAGACAGGAAGGGAGTTGAAGGCTCCTGCTCCTGACGAGAGGTCACCGCTACCCGCGCCTAGCCGGGAGATCGGTGAAGCGCATTGGAAAGGTGGAGAAAGACCTTGAGTCTCAATCTGCAGGAAAAGCAGGCGGTAGTTGCCGAAGTCGCGAAGCAGGTCGCGGGTGCTCAGGCCATCGTGATGGTCGAGAACCGCGGCATGGCGGTCGCGGACATGACGCGGCTCCGCGCGAAGGCTCGGGCTTCCGGCGTGTATTTCCGGGTGGTAAAGAACACCCTGGTGCGCCGGGCCGTGGCCGAGACGCCGTTCGCTGCGCTCGCCGACCGCATGGTCGGCCCGCTCGCGTACGGCATCGGCTCCGACCCTGTCGCCGTGGCGAAAGTCCTGAACGACTTCGCCAAGGGCAACGAGAAGTTCGTGATCACGGGTGGCGCAATGCCCGGCCAGGTGATGTCTGCCAAGGACATCGCCGCGTTGGCATCGCTTCCCTCGCGCGAGGAGCTCATCGCCAAGCTGCTCGGCACGATGCAGGCGCCGATCGCCAAGTTCGTACGCACGCTTAACGAGATACCAGGCAAGTTCGTGCGTACTCTGGCGGCGGTGCGTGACGCGAAGCCGGCGGCTTGAGGGCAACGTCTACCGATCGTTTCAACTCTCATCAATCAGGAGTCCAACATGGCTGTTGCACAAGCGGAAATCCTCGACCAGATCGCGTCGATGACGGTCCTCGAGCTCTCGGAGCTCATCAAGGCGATGGAAGAGAAGTTCGGCGTCTCGGCGGCCGCGGCGGTCGCGGTCGCAGGCCCTGCCGCCGCCGCGGCTGCGCCCGCCGCCGAAGAGAAGACCGAGTTCACCGTGGTCCTTGCGTCGTTCGGGGAGAACAAGGTGAACGTGATCAAGGCGGTGCGCGAGCTCACCGGGTTGGGTCTAAAAGAAGCCAAGGACCTGGTCGACGGCGCGCCTAAGCCGGTGAAGGAAGGTCTCAACAAGGCCGACGCCGAAGCCGCCAAGAAGAAGCTGGAAGACGCCGGCGCCAAGGTCGAAATGAAGTAAGTCAAGGTTAGGAAGTACGGTCCGGGCCGAGTCCGGATCGCTTCGGCTTTTCAGAGGCCGAAGACAAGCGAGGCGGTGGGGTGTTGAAAAGGCCGGAGCCGACCCCATATCCACTTGCTTATCTTTGTCCTCTGATTCGACTGCAGAGGGCAGGTTTGGTCGGGTAGCGCGGGGAACCCGCGCCGCCGTCCGCCAGCGGCTGGTAGTGGCCAGCCACCATCACCCGAAGCGCAATGCTTCAACACAGTCGCTGAACCATGGCGCCCTCAGGTTCGAGCGCGCCAGGAGACTCGATCTTAAGAGGTTCCATGTACTCGTTTACCGAGAAGAAGCGTATTCGCAAGAGCTTCGCGAAGCGTGCGAGCGTCCTGCAGGTGCCGTTCCTGCTCGAGACGCAACTCGCGTCCTATCGCGCGTTCCTCCAGGAGGACACGCCCGCGATGGAGCGCAAGAATGAGGGCCTGCAGGCCGCGT
>DASQYN010000342.1:0-2385 GCA_035639215.1 Burkholderiales bacterium | reverse complement strand
CAAGACCAGGCGGCGGACCGCGCGCGCCAAGGCTACGACTACGCGCGCGAAGGCTACGACCGCGCCCGCGACGTGATCAAGGACCGCGCGCAGCGCTTCCAGAGCTCGCAAGAGCTGACGTAGCAGGCACGCAAAACCGATCGCAAGCCGCGCCCCCCGGGCGGCACCGCCCGGGGCGATCGTCTCGCGCGCGTCGTGCCCTACTAGAATAGGCTCATGCGCGAACCCCAGCCGAAGACGATCTATCTCAAGGACTACACCCCGCCCGCCTTCCGTGTCGAGACGATCGAGCTCGACATCGACATTCGCGATGCCGACGCGCTCGTTACCGCCCGGTTACAGCTGAAGAGGAATTCCGAAGGCCCGCTCGTGCTCGACGGCGAGGAGCTCGAGCTGCTGGAAGTGAAATTGAATGGCGCCAAGCCCCGGTATGCGCTGACCCCCGAGCGCTTGACGATCGAGAATGCGCCGGACGCCTGCAGGCTCGAGACGGTGACGCGCATCGTGCCGCAGAAGAACACCAAGCTGGAAGGCCTTTACGCGACGAAGAACGGCTTCGTCACGCAGTGCGAGGCGCAGGGCTTCCGGCGCATCACCTGGTTCATCGACCGCCCGGACGTGATGGCGCGCTATACCACTACCGTGCGCGCCGACAAGAAGCGCTATCCGGTGCTGCTCTCCAACGGCAACCTCGTCGCCTCGGGCGAGGAAGGCGTGCGGCACTGGAAAAGGTTCCAGGACCCTTTTCCGAAGCCTTCGTATCTCTTCGCGTGCGTCGCGGCGGATCTCGATGTCTTGCAGGACGAGATCGTTACGAAGTCGGGAAAGAAGAAGGAGCTTTTCGTCTATGTCGAGCGCGGCAAGCTCGATCAGGCGCACTGGGCGATGGACTGCCTGAAGCGCGCCATCCGCTGGGACGAGAAGCGCTTCGGCCTGGAGCTCGACCTCGACCAGTACCGCATCGTCGCGGTGGGCGACTTCAACTCCGGCGCGATGGAGAACAAGGGCCTCAACATCTTCAACACCAAGTACGTGCTGGCGCGCGCCGATACCGCCACCGACGTCGACTACGTCAACATCGACCGCGTCGTCGCGCACGAGTATTTCCACAACTGGACCGGCAACCGCGTCACCTGCCGCGACTGGTTCCAGCTCTCGCTCAAGGAAGGGCTGACGGTCTTCCGCGACCAGGAGTACGGCGCGGACACGTACTCGCGCGCGGTGACGCGCATCCAGGAAGTGCGGGGCCTGCGCGCCGCGCAGTTTCCGGAGGACGCGAGCCCGATGCGGCATCCGGTGCGGCCGCAGTCCTACATGGAGATTCGCAACTTCTACACCATGACCGTGTACGAGAAGGGCGCGGAGGTCGTGCGCATGCAGCACCGCCTTCTCGGCGAGGAGAAGTTCCAGGCCGGCATGCGGCTTTACTTCCAGCGCCACGACGGCCAGGCGGTGACCTGCGACGATTTCGTCCAGGCGATGCAGGACGCCTCGGGGATCGATCTCTCCCAGTTCAAGCGGTGGTACGACGTGCCGGGAACTCCGGTCCTCGATTGCGCCAGCCGGTACGAGAATGGGCAGTTCACCCTGACGGTGAAGCAGTCGATGAACCCGCCCTTCCACGTTCCGCTCGCGGTGAAGATCGGAGGGCACGAGCAGATGCTCTCGCTTCGCGATGCCGAGGAGCGCTTCGTCTTCCACGCCCTGAAGCACAAGCCCGTGCCGTCGCTCCTGCGCGGTTTCTCGGCGCCGGTCATTCTCAACTATCCCTACGGCGAAGGCGACCTGCTCCACCTGCTCGCCCACGATGACGACCCGTTCAACCGCTGGGAGGCGGCGCAGCGCCTCGCCGCCACCGTGATTCTCGAGTACGGCGGCGTGCCTTCCGCGACCTTCATCGAAGGCGCGCGCAAAATGCTGCACGAGAAGGACGCCGCCTTCGCGGCCGAGGTGCTTACGCTGCCTTCGGAAACCTTTCTCGCCGAGCAGATGGCGGTGGTCGATCCCGACGCCCTGCACGCCTCGCGCAATACGCTGCGCCGCGATCTCGCCTATGCCCTGAAGGACGAGCTGCTGCGCTGCTACGAGCAGCTGGAGAGCAAAGCCGCGTATTCGCCCGACCCGGTGTCCATCGGCAGGCGCGCGCTGCGCAACCTGTGCCTCAACTATCTGGGCGAGCTCGGCATGTCGGCGCTCGCCGACGAGCAGTTCCGCAGCGCGGACAACATGACCGACGCGATGGCGGCGCTCGGCACGCTCGCCAACCTCGACTGCCCCGAGCGGCAGCAGGCGCTGGACGATTTCTATCGCAAGTGGCGTGACGAGCCGCTCGTGGTCGACAAGTGGCTCGCGGTGCAGGCCGGCTCCCGCCTTGCGGCGACCTTG
>DASQYN010000341.1:0-3618 GCA_035639215.1 Burkholderiales bacterium | reverse complement strand
GCTGCAGGTAGGCATCGCGTTGGAAAGTGTACTTGTCGAGCGCCGCTTCTTCCAGGATGCGGCTCGCCTCGAGCAGGTCCGTGCGCGTCTGGGTGAAGCGCACGCCGTACATCAGGTACTGCACGTCGCGGCGGCGGATCTGCGTCATCGGATCGGTGTAGATGTCGGCCACCCAGCCCAGGCCGTCGCGCACGTCGCTCGAGCCGAAGAACGGCAATATCAGATAGGGCCCCGGGCCCGCGCCCCAGCGGCCAAAGGTCTGGCCGAAGTCTTCGTTGTGCTTCTCCAGCGCCATCGCAGTAGCGACGTCGTGGATGCCGAACAGGCCCACCGTGCTGTTGACGATGAAACGCATCCAGTCGAGGAACCCGTCTTCGAGCTTGCCCTGCAGGACGTTGTTCACCCCGATGAGCGGATCGGCGAGGTTGGCGAAGAAGTTGCGCACCCGGTCGCGGATCTCGCTCGGCACGACGCGCCGGTAGCCGCGCGCCACCGGCTGCGCGACCACCTGGTCGACCTTGTCGTTGAACCGGTAGACCGCGCGGTTCCACGGCTCCAGCGGGTCGCGCGGATCGCGGTCCGGACCGCTCGCGCAGCCGGCCAGCGCGGCGAGCGCCACCAGGCCCAGCCAACCCCTCACTTCGCCGGGTCCTTTGCCGGGGCATCCTTGTCGTCCGCCTTGCCTTCCGCCGCCTTGTTGAAGAGGAACTGGCTGATCAGGTTCTCGAGCACCACCGCGGACTGCGTGAGGCGCAGCCGGTCGCCGTTCTTCAGCATCACGCCGTCGCCGCCCGCCTCGAGACCGATGTACTGCTCGCCGAGCAGCCCGGAGGTGAGGATCTTCGCCGTCGTGTCGCGCGGAAACGGGTAGGCGGTATCGATGTTCAGCGAGACGATCGCCTCGTAGGCCTCGGTATCGAAGCGGATGTCGGCGACCCGGCCGACCACCACCCCGGCGCTCTTCACCGGCGCGCGGACCTTCAGCCCGCCGATGTTGGCGAACTTGGCGATGACCTGGTAGGTCTGCGAAGTCGAGAAGCCCGTAAGGTTGCCCACCTTGAGCGCGAGAAACAGCAATCCCGCCAGGCCGGCGACGACGAAGAGGCCGACCCACAGATCGATGGCCGAGCGGTTCATTTAGCGTTGCCCTCCTGTGAACATGAGTGCGGTGAGGACGAAGTCGAGCGCGAGGATGGCGAGCGACGAGGTGACCACCGTGCGGGTGGTCGCGCGCGAGACGCCCTCGGCCGTGGGCGGCGCATCGTAGCCCTCGAACACGGCGATCCAGGTCACGGCAATGCCGAATACCACGCTTTTGATGACGCCGTTCAGGATGTCTTGGCGCACGTCGACCGCGGCCTGCATCTGCGACCAGAAGGCGCCGGGGTCCACGCCGATCATCTGCACGCCGACGAGATAGCCGCCGAAGATGCCCATCGCGGAAAACAGCACCGCGAGCAGCGGCAGCGAGATGACGCCGGCCCAGAAGCGCGGCGCGACCACCCGCGCGATCGGGTCCACGGCCATCATTTCCATCGCCGAGAGCTGCTCCGTGGCCTTCATCAGGCCGATCTCCGCGGTGATCGCCGAGCCGGCGCGGCTCGCGAAGAGCAGGCCCGCGACCACCGGCCCGAGCTCGCGAACCAGCGACAACGCCACCAGGATGCCGAGCGCCTCCGAGGAGCCGTAGCGCTGCAGCGTCTCGTAGCCCTGCAGGCCGAGCACCATGCCGACGAACAGGCCGGAGACGACGATGATCACCAGCGACAGCACCCCCGCGAAATAGATCTCGGCGATGGTCAGGTGAAAGCGCCGCAGCGCGGTGCCCGAATGCAGCACCAGGTAGCTCAGGAAGCGGCTGGCGAACCCGAGGCGCAGGACCGCCGAGGTCACCGTCGAGCCGACGCGCTCCAGGCGCGCACGCAGGCCGGCGAAGCGCATTCAGCCCGCCGCCCCGACTTGCAGATCGCTCCGGTAGTCGGGCGCCGGGTAATGGAACGGCACCGGTCCTTCGGCGCTGCCGTTGACGAACTGGTTCACGAACGGCTCGCGGCTGCGGCGGATCTCTTCCGGCGTGCCTTGTGCGATGACCCGCCCGGCGGCCATGAAATACGCGGTATCGACGACGCCGAGCGCCTCTTGCACGTCGTGCGTGACGATGATCGACGTCGCGCCGAGCGAGTCGTTCAGGCTGCGGATCAGCCGCACGATGACGCCGAAGGAGATCGGATCGAGCCCGGTGAACGGCTCGTCGTAGAGCATAAGCCGCGGGTCGAGCGCGATCGATCGGGCGAGGGCAACGCGCCGGGCCATCCCGCCGGAGAGCTCGTTCGGCGTGAGATGCGCGGCACCGCGCAGGCCGACCGCGTTCAGCTTCATCATCACCAGGTCGTGCAGCAGCTCGTCGGGCAGGGCGGCATGCTCGCGCAGCGGGAACGCGACGTTCTCATACACCGACATGTCGGTAAACAGCGCGCCGAACTGAAACAGCATGCCCATCTTGCGCCGCATCGCGTAGAGCTGCTCGGTGTCGAGCTCCCGCGTGGCGGCGCCGAGCACGCGCGCCTCGCCGCCCGTCGGACGCAACGCGCCCATGATGATGCGCAGCGTCGTGGTCTTGCCGCAGCCCGACTGTCCCATGATGCCGACCACGGTGCCGCGGCGGATCGACAAGTTGATGTCGCGCAGCACCGGCGACGCGGGATCGTAGGCAAACGAAACATTACGGAGTTCTACAACGGCGTCCGCGGAAGCCGCATCGGGGGATTGCTGCACAGCGTAATATTACCGCGCATGAGGGAGGACGCCGCCGAGGCGCAGGCGCTGCGAGTGCGGGGGCTCGTCAAGCGCTACGCACGCGTAACGGCGCTCGACGGCATCGATCTCGACGTCGCGCGCGGCGCTGCCTTCGGCCTAGTCGGCGCGAACGGCGCCGGCAAGACCACCCTCATCCGCTGCCTGCTCGACCTCGCTTCCCCCGACGCCGGCAGCCTCTCGCTGTTCGGCGTCGCCGCGCATGCGGTAGCCGCGCGCGCGCGCCTCGCCTACCTCCCGGAGCGTTTCGTCCCACCTTATTACCTGCGCGGCGCCGAATTCCTGCGCGCGGTGCTCGAGCTCATGGGCGAGCGCTATCGCCCGGACGCCGCGCGCGCTCTCTGCGCCGAGCTCGACCTCGACCCGGGAGCGCTCGAACGGCCGGTACGCGCGCTCTCGAAAGGCATGACGCAGAAGCTCGGCCTCGCGGCGTGCTTTCTCGCCCCTCGCGAGCTCTACGTCCTCGACGAGCCGATGAGCGGCCTTGACCCCGTCGCGCGCATCGCGGTGAAATCGGTGCTGAGACGGCTCGCCGGCGAGGGCCGCACGCTGTTCTTCACCTCGCACGTGCTGGCCGACGTCGAAGAGCTGTGCTCGTCGATCGCGGTGCTGCACCGCGCCCGCCTGCGCTTTCACGGCGCGCCGCGGGCGCTCTGCGCGCGCTACGGCGAAGCCGGCCTGGAGCGCGCTTTCATGAAATGCATCGGTGACGAGCCCAGTGACGAACAGCGCGTCGAGCGCGCCTGAAGCGGCGGCGCCGACGGCGCGCCCGGGGCTGCTCGTGGTCGACGACGACCGCCTGAT
>DASQYN010000340.1:0-12426 GCA_035639215.1 Burkholderiales bacterium | reverse complement strand
ATCGATGCGGCCGGCCATCCGGCGATCTTCATGGTCGACACCATCTCCTCGCTCGCCTCGATCGACTATCGGCACGACGAGTGGGGGGTCGATGTCACGGTCGCCGGCTCCCAGAAGGGCTTGATGCTGCCGCCCGGGCTTTCCTTCAACTGCATTTCGGCGAAGGCGCTTGCCGCGGCCAAGTCCGCGCGGCTGCCGAAAAGCTATTTCGCCTGGGACGAGATGATCGCCAACGGCAAGAGCGGCTATTTCCCGTACACGCCGGCGACCAACCTGCTCTACGGCCTGCGCGAAGCGCTGCGCATGCTGCTCGACGAGGAGGGCCTCGAGGCGGTATTCGCCCGCCATCAGCGTCACGCCGAGGCGACGCGGCGCGCGGTGCGCGGCTGGGGGCTCGAGGTGCTGGCGCTCGATCCGCGCGAGTACTCGGCGTCGCTCACCGCCGTGCTGCTCCCCGCGGGGCACGACGCCGACCGGGTGCGCAAGGTGATTCTCGAGGCCTTCGACATGTCGCTCGGCACCGGCCTCGGCAAGCTCGCCGGCAAGTTGTTCCGCATCGGCCACCTCGGCGACTTCAACGATCTGGCGCTCATGGGAACGCTCGCCGGCGTCGAAATGGGGCTTGCATTGGCGGGCGTGCCTGTTAAGAAGGAAGGCGTACAGGCGGCGATGGATTATCTCGCCGAGTGCCGTTCGGCACCGGCGCGCGCCGCCGCGTAGTCACGATAAAACGAGGAGGAGTCATGAAGCTGCGCATCTTCGTCGCGGCCGCTGCGGCCGCTTTTCTCACCGGCAAAGCGCTCGCCCAGACCGAGCTGAAGCTTGGCCACGTCGGCGAGCCCGGCTCGCTCATCGGCGCCGCCGCCGACGAGTTCGCGAAGCGCGCGAACGAGCGGCTGAAAGGCAAGTACAAGGTCGTCACCTACGGCTCGAGCCAGCTCGGCGGCGACAAGGAGCTGCTGCAGAAGCTGAAGCTCGGCACGGTGGACTTCGCCGAGCCCTCGACGGTCATGTCCTCCGAGGCGGACATCTTCGGCGTGTTCGAGATGCCGTATCTCGTCAAGGACCGCGAGCACATGAAGCGCATCGAGAAGGAGCTCTTCTGGTCGAAGATGGAGCCGGCGGTCGAGAAGAAGGGGCTGAAGATCCTAGCGGTATGGGAAAACGGCTTCCGCCACATCACCAACAACAAGCACCCGATCGTCACGCCCAAGGACCTGGAGGGCATCAAGCTGCGCGTGCCGGAAGGCAAATGGCGGGTGAAGATGTTCCAGGCGTATGGCGCGAACCCCTCGCCGATGAAGTTCTCCGAGGTGTTCACCGCGCTGCAGACCGGCGTGATGGACGGGCAGGAGAACCCGTTCGCGCAGATCTACAGCGCCAAGTTCTACGAGGTCCAGAAGTACCTCTCGCTCACTGGGCACGTCTACTCGCCGGCGTACCTGGCGGTCGGCCTGAAGAAGTGGAACAAGCTGCCGGCCGACGTGCGCAAGACCCTTGAGTCGACCGCCAAGGAGGTGCAGGCCTGGGTCTACGAGAAGGCGGCGAAGGACGACGAGGTGCTGCTCGAGAAAATGAAGGCGGCCGGCACCATGAAGGTAAACGAGGCGAACAAGGATGCGTTCATCGCCGCCTCGAAGCCGGTGTACGCCGAATTCGCCAAGGAAGTCCCGGGCGCCCAGCAGATCATCGACCGCGCCATCGCGCTGGGCAAGAAGTAGGGCGGCAATGCTGGAAGACCTTCGCAGGCGCTACGAGCGCCTGCTGGAGTGGCTGGTCATCGTCCTGATGGCGGTGCTGTTCGTCGAGGTGACGCTCGGCGTCGTGTTCCGCACGTTCGGCGCCTCGCTCGCCTGGTACGACGAGGTGGCGTCGATTCTCCTCGCCTGGCTGACGTTCTACGGCTCGGCGCTCGCCGCCGTGAAGCGCGCGCACATCGGCTGCCCGGAGGTCGTCGCCTTCTTCCCGCCCCAGGCGCGCGTCCTCGCCCGCCTCGTGGCCTCGGCGCTGGTGATCGTCTTCTTCGCCATCCTCGGCTGGATGGGCTACGTCATCCTCGACGTGCTCGCCACCGACCACCTGATCAGCCTGCCCGAGGTCGAGGTGGCCTGGGTGCAGTCGGTGATTCCGATCAGCGCGGTGCTGATCATCGCGGCCGAGCTGCTCTCGCTGCCGCTCGCCCTGCGCCAGGCACGCGGCGGTCACGCAGCGCAGGCGGGAGAGGCGTCGCAGTAATGGCGATCCTGGTCCTCTTCGCCTGCGTGCTGGCGCTCGTCGTCCTCGATGTGCCGATCGCGGTGGCGCTCGGCCTCGTCGCGCTCGCCGCGATGCTCGCCACCCAGGGAACCGACTCGCTGCCGAACCTGCCGGTGGTGCTCTACAACGGTGCGACCAACTTCCCGCTGATCGCGATCCCGCTGTTCATCCTCGCCGGCGCGATCATGAACGCCTCGGGCATCTCGCAGCGGCTGATCGCCTTTGCGAGCTCGATTCTCGGCTTCATTCGCGGCGGCCTGGCGATGGTGTCGATCGGCACGTCGCTCTTCTTTGCCGAGATCTCCGGCTCCGCCGTGGCGGACGTCTCGGCGCTCGGCTCGATCCTCATCCCCGCGATGAAAAGCAAGGGCTACCCGAGCCCGCTCGCTGCGGCGGTGATGTCGTCGTCGGCGACGCTCGCGGTGATCATCCCGCCGTCGATCCCGATGATCCTCTACGCCGTCATGGCCGGCACTTCGGTGGTGCAGCTCTTCGTGGCGGGCATCGTGCCCGGCATCCTGGGCGGCCTCGGCCTGATGGGAATGGCGTACTGGTTCGCGCGCCGCTACAACCTGCCGGTCGAGGAAAAGCTCCAGTGGACGCGCGTCAAGCGCACGTTCCGTGAGGCCTTCTGGGCGTTCACGCTGCCGATGATCATCCTCGGCGCGATCTTCGGCGGCATCGTCACGGCGACCGAAGGTGCGGCCATGGCGGTCATCGCCGCGCTGTTCATCGGCCTGGTGATCTACCGCGAGCTCGACCTGAAGGAGCTGAAGAAGGCCATGATCGACGGCGGCGTGCAGACCGCCGTCGTGATGCTGCTCGTCGCCACGTCCGCGCTGCTGGGGACCTATCTCAGCGAGGTCCAGGCGCCGCAGCATCTCGCCCAGCGGGTCGCGGAGCTCACGAGCAACAAGTGGCTGGTGCTCGCAATGCTCAATGTGCTTTTCCTGCTGCTCGGCATGTTCCTGCACTCGGCGGCAGCGATCATCCTGGTCGTGCCGGTCGTCATGCCGCTGGTGAACGCAGTGGGCATCGACCCGATCCACTTCGGGCTGATCGTCACCGTCAACCTCGGCATCGGGCAGCAAACGCCGCCGGTCGCGAGCGTGCTTATGGTCGCCTGCTCGATCTCCAAGTCGAGCGTATGGGAGGTCACTCGCGTGAACGTCTGGTTCATCGCCGTGCTCCTCGCCGTGCTGCTGCTCGTCACCTATGTGCCGGTTACTGGCATGGGACTCGTGCATCTGTTCTACGGCTGAGGGCCTGCGGCGCTGCGGCAATTTGCGGGTGCTAGACTGCGCGCGCCATGGCCGCTCTGCTCGAAGTCCGGAACCTCAGGACCAGCTTCCTCACTGGGGCGGGCGTGGTGCGCGCAGTCGACGGCGTGTCTTGGGACATCCAGGAAGGTGAAACGGTCGCGCTGGTCGGCGAATCGGGCTGCGGCAAATCGGTCTCCGCACTGAGCGTCATGCGCCTCGTGGCGCAGCCCGCTGGCCGCATCGACGGGGGCGAGATTCTCTTCAAGGGCCGCGATCTCCTGCAGCTCGGCGAAGCCGACATGGAGCGTGTTCGCGGGCGAGAAATCGCCATGGTGTTCCAGGAGCCGATGACTTCGCTGAATCCGGTGCTGACCATCGGCCGCCAGCTCACCGAGGGGCTCGAGATCCACATGCGACTCACCCGCGCCCAGGCGCAGGCGCGCGCTGTGGGGCTGCTCGGCATGGTGGGCATTCCGGACCCGCAGCGACGCCTGGCGCAGTATCCGCACCACTTCAGCGGCGGCATGCGCCAGCGCATGATGATCGCCATGGCGCTCGCCTGCAATCCGTCGCTGATTCTCGCCGACGAGCCGACCACGGCACTCGACGTGACGATCCAGGCGCAGATCCTCGAGCTGATGCGCGACCTCTCGCAGCGGCTCGGCGTGGCGATGCTGATCATCACCCACAACCTCGGCGTAGTGGCGCGCTATGCCGATCGCGTCAACGTGATGTACGCGGGGCGCATCATCGAGCAGGCGAGCGCGCCCGAGCTCTACGCCAATCCGCGTCACCCGTACACGCTGGGCCTGCTGCGCTCGGTGCCGCGCCTGGACGAGCCGCGGCGAGCACGGCTCGACCCCATCGAGGGTCAGCCGCCCGACCTCACGCGTCTGCCGCCGGGCTGCGCCTTCGCCCCGCGCTGCGCCTACCGCGTCGAGCGCTGCACCGAGGCGCCCGCGCTGCAGGCCGTCGGCGTCGCGCACGGCTCGGCTTGCTGGGAGGCGCTGCGCCTCGGCAAGCCGCAAGCCGTTGAGCTCGCGCAATGACCGAGGCGTTGCTCGACGTCCAGCACCTGACCAAGCATTTCCCCGTCGGAGGCGGCCTGCTCTCCGGTCCCCTCGGCATCGTACGAGCCGTCGACGACGTCAGCTTCACCCTGCGACGTGGAGAGACGCTGGGTCTTGTAGGCGAATCGGGCTGCGGCAAGACCACCACCGGCCGCTGCGTGCTGCAGCTCGAGCGCGTCACCGGCGGACGGATCCTCTTCGAAGGCATGGACCTCGCCACCTTGGGCGAGGCGGCGCTCCGCGACGTGCGGCGCCGCATCCAGGTGATCTTCCAGGATCCGTATTCCTCGCTCAATCCGCGCATGACAATCGGCGAGATCATCGCCGAGCCGCTCAAGGTCCACGGCCTCGTTCCGCGGAAGGCGGCGCGCGAGGCTCGCGTGCGCGAGCTGCTGGGCCAGGTCGGCCTGCTGCCGCAGCATGCCAAGCGCTATCCACATCAGCTCTCCGGAGGGCAGCGCCAGCGGGTCGGTATCGCGCGCGCGCTCGCCATGCAACCGAAGCTCATCGTATGCGACGAGCCGGTATCGGCGCTCGACGTGTCGATCCAGGCGCAGATCATCAACCTGCTCGAGGACCTGCAGCGACGCCTCGGCCTCACCTACCTATTCATTGCGCATGACCTATCGGTGGTGCGCCACATCTCGGACCGCGTCGCCGTGATGTATCTCGGGCGCATCGTCGAGCTCGCCGAGCGCAGCGCGCTCTACGAAGAGCCGCTGCACCCCTATACCCGAGCATTGCTCTCTGCAGTGCCGATTCCGGACCCGGTCCTCGAGGCGCGCCGCAGCCGTACCGTGCTTCGCGGCGAGGTGCCGAGCCCGCTCAAGCCTCCCTCCGGCTGCGTATTCCATCCCCGCTGCCCGCTGGCGCAGGAGCGCTGCACCGCGGAAAAGCCAAGCTTAAGGGAGCTTAAGCCGGGACACTGGGCCGCCTGCCATCTCGCCTGAGCGCCCGGTTGACAGACTGGCGCCTCTCCCTCTCTACTAGACGGCAAAGAACAACGAGCGAACCCCGAAAAGAGGCGGGGATTCGAGTTCGCAGCGCAGTTCACTGAGGAGGAGGGATTTCGATGAAACGCATCGTGCGCACGCTGGCGCTTGTCGCCAGCGCAGTGCTCGCATTCGCAGCGCAGGGGCAGACGCCTCGCTACGGCGGCGAGCTGGTTTTCCCGGTTCCTTCGGAGCCGCCCTCGTACGACGGGCACCGCGAGGAAACGTTCGGCCTGATCCACCCGATCGCGCCTTTCTACAACACGCTGCTGCGCGTCGACCCGAACGACAAGCTCGGTACCAAGCCCGCGCCGTCGCTCGCCGAGAGCTGGACGGAAGCGAAGGACGGAAAGACGTATACGTTCAAGCTGCACCGCGGCGTGAAGTTCCACGACGGCGCCGAGATGACCTCGAAGGACGTGAAGGCGTCCTACGACAAGATCATCTTCCCCCCGCCCGGCGTCGGCTCGAGCCGCAAAGGGCAGTACGCGGTCGTCGAGTCGGTGGAAGCGCCCGACCCGTACACCGTGGTGTTCCATCTCAAGCACCCCTCGGGCTCCTTCATCTCGTCGCTGCTCTCGCCCTATAACTTCATCTACAAGGCCGACATCCTCGCGAAGGATCCGCACTGGTACGAGACCCATATCATGGGCACCGGCCCCTTCACCTTCGTCGAGCATGTCAAGGGTTCGTACGTGATGGGCAAGAAGAACCCGAACTACTGGGACAAGGGCAAGCCCTATCTGGACGGCTTCCGCGCCATCTTCATCAAGGATTCGGCGGCTCAGGTCGCGGCGATCCGCGGCGAGCGAGGCCAGATCCAGTTTCGCGGCTTCACGCCGGTGGAACGCGACGCCATCGTCAAGGCGCTCGGCAACAAAATCACGGTGCAGGAATCGCCCTGGGACTGCATCCTGATGGTCGCCATCAACCACAGGAAGAAGCCCTTCGACGACCCGCGGGTGCGTCGAGCGCTGACCCTGGCGCTCGATCGCTATGAAGCGTCGACGACGCTCTCGCGCATCGCCATCGTGAAGGAAGTGGCCGGCGTGCAGGTCCCGGGCACCGAGTTTGCGACCCCGCCGGAGGAGCTGGCGAAGCTCGCCGGCTACTGGCACGACATCGACAAGTCGCGCGCCGAAGCGAGGCGGCTGCTGAAGGAGGCCGGCGTGCCCGACGGCTTTTCCTTCACCTTCATGAACCGCGGCATCCCGATGCCCTACGAGCCGCTCGCGGTGTGGCTGATCGACCAGTGGCGCAAGATCGGCCTTAACGTGAACCAGCAGGTCGTGGAGGGAGCAGCCTATTTCACTCCGCTTCGCAACGGCGGCTTCCAGGCCGCAATGGATTTCCAATGCGGGTACATCGTCGAGCCGGACCTCGACATGTACAAGTTCCTCTCCACCAGCCGCAACCCGGCAAACTACGGCAACTACGAGGACCCGGTGCTCGACAAGCTCTACGACCAGCAGAGCCAGGAGACCAACGTGGAGAAGCGCAAGCAGATCGTCCGCCAGTTCGAAAAGCGCGTGCTCGACGAGCAGGCCCACTATCTGATGACGCTGCAGTGGCACCGCATCATTCCGCATTCTTCCCGGCTGCACGGCTGGACGGTGACGCCGAGCCACTACTTGAACAACACCCTCGACACGGTCTGGCTCGACCCGTGAGGCAGGAGCCGCCCGGGACGCGCGGCGCAAGCGCTCCCGGTCGGACCTGGCATGGCCTACTACATCGTCAAGCGGCTGCTCGCCATGATTCCGACGCTGATCGGGGTGGCGGTGCTGATCTTCGTCCTGCTGCGGGTCATTCCAGGCGACGTCGTCGAGGCGCGCTATCTTGCGCAGGGCAGCCAGTTCGTGTCCCAGGACCTGATGAACCAGGAGCGCCACAAGCTCGGCCTCGATCAACCGATGTGGCGGCAGTTCGAGGCTTGGATGCTCGGGCTCGCGCGCCTCGATCTCGGCGTCTCGATGTGGACGTCGGCCCCGATTACCGATGAAATCAAACTGCGCTTCGCGCTCTCGCTGCAGGTCGCCATCATGGCGAGCCTGCTCGCCACCTGCCTCGCCATCCCGCTCGGCATCCTCGCAGCGGTGAAGCAGGACACCTGGGTCGACTACACGGTACGCGTCTTCACCATCGCCGGGCTTGCGACGCCGTCGTTCTGGCTCGGCACGCTGATGATCCTGGGCATGTTGATCTTCTTCCATTGGGTGCCGCCCATGGTGTTCACGCCGCTCTGGGTCAATCCCTGGGACAACCTGGCGCAGCTCGTCTGGCCAGCGCTTGCGGTCGGTTACCGCTACTGCGCTGTAGGAACGCGCATGATGCGCTCCACCATGCTCGAGGTGCTGCGCGAGGACTACATCCGTACCGCCCGCGCCAAAGGCCTCTGGATCAAGCTGATCCTGACGCGCCACGCGCTGAAGAATGCCATCCTGCCAGTGCTGACAGTGATCAGCATGGAGTTCGCGTTCCTCCTCGGCGGACTGGTGGTCACCGAGCAAGTCTTCAACCTGAACGGCCTCGGCATGCTGTTCGTCGACGCCATCTCGCACCGCGACTACACTCTCACTCAGGCCCTGGTGATGCTGGTCGCGACCTTTTTCCTGTTCGTCAACTTCGTGGTCGATATTGCCTATGCCTGGCTCGACCCGCGCATCCGCTATCGCTAGAGCGCCATGGCCGCGAATCCTCGAACCGTAGAAGAGCTGACGCGCGAGACTCCGGCGCGCTCGGGATGGCTCACCATAGTCATCGACTTCGCGCGCAAGCGGCCGCTCGGGGCCATTGGCGCGGGACTCGTCCTGCTCACGGCATTCTGCGCGCTGACGGCCAATTACATCGCGCCTTACGACCCGCTCGCCAACGACTATGCCGCGATGCTGGGCGCGCCCAACGGGGCGCACTGGCTCGGCACCGACTCCTTCGGACGCGACGTCCTGTCGCGCATCATCTACGGCTCGCGCACGGCGATGACGGTCGGCCTGGGCGCCTCGCTGCTCGGCGCCACCCTGGGCTCACTGATCGGCCTGACCAGCGCCTATTTCGGCGGCCGCGTGGACATGATCGTCCAGCGTGTCATGGACGTGTTCTTCGCCTTTCCGGTCATCGTTCTTGCGCTCGCCGTCGTCGCGATACTCGGCACCGGGCCGCAGAACGTCATTCTCGCGATCGCCACCCCCATGGTGCCGCGCTGCGCGAGAGTGGTGCGTTCCGCGGCGCTCGGCGTGCGCGAGATGCCGTATATCGACGCCGCCCGCGCCTCCGGCTACCGCCACGCCCGCATCATCCTGCGCCACATGCTGCCGAACGTCATGGCGCCGATCCTGATCATGACGACCGCCTTCCTGGGCGAAGCGATCCTGCTCGAAGCCTCGCTCTCGTTCCTCGGCCTGGGCGTGCAGGAGCCGACGGCGGCTTGGGGCTTGATGCTGCGCGGCGCCGCGGCCGAGTTCGCCGAAACGGCGCCCTGGATGGCGATCTTCCCCGGCGTGGCGATCAGCCTCGCGGTCTTCGGCTTCAACCTCTTCGGCGACTCGCTGCGCGACGCGCTCGATCCTCGCCTGCGCACCCAATAGAAAACGCCTTCCTATCGGGCGCGCGAGAGGCCGCCGGTGTCCCCTCGGCTGTCCTGATCGCCGGTTTTATCGGCTTCGGCGCGTTGGCCGCCGCGCAAGCGATTCCCCTCGCCATCGCCGTCGCCTCCACCGCCGCCCTCTGGGCGCTGCCGGGCCAGCTCATCTTCGTCGAGATGCATACGCTCGGCGCGCCGATCGTCGCCACGGTGATCGCCGTGATGCTCTCCTCTGCGCGCTTCCTTCCCATGACGGTGATGCTGATGCCTGAAATGCGCGATCCGGCACACCGATCGTGGAAGTACTACGTTGCGGCGCAGCTGCTTTCGCTCTCCGGCTGGACCATGGCGGTGGCGCGCTTTCCCGACCTACTTCGCGAGCGACGCCTGCCGTGGTTTTACGGGTTCACGCTGGTGCTGATCAGCGTCAGCGCGCTCTCCACCGCCGCCGGCTACCTCGGCGCGGACCGCCTCCCGCACCTGGCGCGTCTCGGCCTGGTCTTCATGGTGCCGATGTATTACCTGCTCATCCTCACTGGCGCCGTGCGCGAGCGCGTCGCTGCGCTGGGGCTCGCCTGCGGCGCGGTGACCGGTCCGCTCGCCTACCTCCTCAGCCCGCAGTGGAGCGTGCCGATCGGCGGCCTCGTCGGCGGGACGCTTGCGTACGCTCTGCTTCGCAAACGCTGATGGATCTCTGGCTCCTCCTTGCTGCGTGCGCTGGGGCGACTTACCTATGGCGGGGACCGGGAGTGCTGCTTGCCGCCGGAATCGATCCCCGCAGCCGCGGCTTCACGTGGGTGGCTTGCGTGGCTTACGCGATCATCGCCGGCGTAGTATCGCGTATGCTTTTGATGCCGACCGGGGAGCTCGCCGAGATCGCGCCGGCCGAGCGCGCCGCCGGCAGCTTCGTCGCGCTCATGGCCTATTTCTCGATCACCCGGCGAAACCTTTTTGTCGGCACGCTGGCAGGCGCCCTGGCGCTCTGGCTGATCCGGCTCCTTCGATGAGCGATCGTCCGCCCGTTGTCGTCAACGGCCGCCGCTACCGCTGGCCCGAGCGGCCGCTGGTGGTCGTCTGCGTCGATGGCTGCGAGCCGGAATACCTGTCGCGCGCCACCGCCGCCGGCGAGGCGCCGTTCCTCGAGCGCCTGGTGGCGCGCGGCAGCGCGCTCGAGGCGGACTGCGTCATCCCGAGCTTTACCAACCCGAACAACATGTCCATCGTCACCGGCGTGCCGCCCTCGGTGCACGGCATCTGCGGGAACTTTTTCTACGACCGGGAAGCGCACGCGGAAGTGATGATGAACGATCCGAAATACCTGCGCGTCGGCACTATCCTCGCCGCCTTTGCCGACGCCGGCGCCAAGGTGGCGGTCGTCACCGCGAAGGACAAGCTGCGCCGGCTACTCGGCAAGGATCTGCGCGGCATCTGCTTTTCGGCGGAGAAAGCCGATCAGGTCGACATCGGAGAGAACGGCATTGCCGATGCGTTAGGCGTCGCCGGCAAGCCTCTGCCGTCGGTCTATAGCGCCGATCTTTCGGAATTCGTCTTTGCCGCCGGTGTCGGGCTGATGAAGCAATGGCGGCCCGATGTTCTGTATCTCTCGACGACCGACTACGTCCAGCACAAGGCGCCGCCCGGCGCGCCCGCGGCGAACGCTTTTTACCGGATGATGGATGGCTATCTTTCGCAGCTCGACCGCCTGGGCGCCGTCCTCGCCGTCACCGCAGACCACGGGATGAACGACAAGTTCGGTGCGGACGGGCAGCCCAATATTCTTTATCTGCAGGAGGTGCTGGACGGCTGGCTCGGCGTAGGCGCCGCGCGCGTCATTCTGCCGATCACCGACCCTTACGTGGTGCACCACGGCGCGCTCGGCTCCTTCGCGACGGCCTATCTTCCGCCGGCTAGCGATGTGCATGGGCTGTTGGATCGCCTGCGCGGCCTGGAGGGCGTCGAGCTTGCCTTGTCCGGCGAGCAGGCCTGCGCTCGTTTCGAGCTTCCGGCGGATCGTCTGGGCGATGTGGTGATCATCGCCGCGAAACATACGGTTCTCGGCACCAGCCGCAGCCGCCACGATCTCTCGGGCCTCGATGCGCCGCTGCGCTCCCACGGCGGGCTGTCGGAGCAAACCGTGCCGCTGCTCTTCAATCGGCGCACGGACGAAGCGGCATCGCGCAGGCGCCTGCGCAACTTCGACGTCTTCGACCTAGCCCTTAACCGCCTGGCAGGCTGAGCCGCGCTACCTGCCGGTCGCCGGGCCCATCAGGTGATCGGGCAGCCAGGTCGCGATCTCGGGAAATACGCACAGGATGACGATCGCGAGGAACATGCAGAGCACGTAGGGCACCGTGCCCCAGATCACCTTCATGAGCGGCACGTCGGGCGCGATCGAGTTCACGATGTAGATGTTCAGGCCGACCGGCGGGTGGATGAGTCCGATCTCCATGTTGATTGTCATGACCACGCCGAACCACACCGGGTCGAATCCCGCGGCGGTGATGATCGGGAAGAGGATCGGGCTGGTCATCAGGATGATCGCGGCGGGCGGGATGAAAAAGCCGCACACCAGCAGGAACACGTTGATCAGCGCCATCAGCACCCAGCGGTTGACGTGCATTTCAGCAATGCCCTGCGCTAGCGTCTGGGTAAGGTACAGTGAGGTGAGCATGTAGCCGAAGAGCACCGAGGCGGCGATGATCGTCAGGATCATCACCGACTCCCGCGTCGTGTCGCGCAGGATGGCCCACCAGTCCTTGGGGTGCCACATCCTGTAGATCACCACAGCGAGGGCGACGCAAAGGGCGGCGCCGACGCCGGCGGCCTCCGAAGGCGTGGCGATGCCACCGTACAGCGCGTACATCACGCCGACGATGATGAGCAGGAACGGCGCGACCTTCGGGATCGAGCCGAACTTCTGCTTCCAGGAATAGCGGAAGTCGGCGGCATGCGAACGGAAGCCGCGGCGCCAGATGGCGAACAGCGTCCACAACATGAAAAGACCGGTGAGCAGCACGCCGGGCAGCACGCCGGCGAGGAACAGCCGTCCTATCGACGTCTCCGTCGCGATGCCGTAAAGAATGAACGTGATCGAGGGCGGGATCAGGATGCCGAGCGTCCCCCCCGCGCAGATCGACCCGGTGGCGATTTCGTCGGGATAGCCGCGCCGGCGCATTTCGGGAATGCCCATCTTGCCGATCGCGGAGCAGCAGGCGGGCGAGGAGCCGGTCAGCGCAGCGAAGATCGCGCAGGCGCCGAGGTTCGAG
>DASQYN010000339.1:0-2585 GCA_035639215.1 Burkholderiales bacterium | reverse complement strand
CCCTCGGCGCCGACTATGAGGTGCACGCCTGCGACTCGCGCCCGGCGGCGGTGGCGCTGGTGCGCGCGCTCGGCACGCCGCCGGCCCTCGCGCTCGTCGACCTCGGCCTGCCGCCCGTCCCGCATTCGCCGGAGGAAGGCTTCCAGCTGATCGCCGATCTGCTCGCGCATTCGCCGACCATGAAGATCTTCGTCCTCTCCGGCCAGAACGACGCGGCGAGCGCGCGCCATGCGCGTGCGCTCGGCGCCTGGGAGTTCGTCGCCAAGCCAAGCGATCCGGCGTTGCTGAAGCGGCTATTCGCGCGCGCCCTCGCCGTCCCGGCCGCCGAGGAAGCCGATCTGGTCGGCCGCAGCGCCCCGCTCGCCAAACTGAAGAGCCAGATCGCGCAGTTCGCCGCTGCGCCCTATCCGGTGCTGATCGAAGGCGAGTCGGGCAGCGGCAAGGAGCTGGTCGCGGCGAACCTGCACCGCCTCTCGCCGCGCGCGAGCCGCCCCTACCTGACGCTCAACTGCGCGGCCATCTCGCCCACGCTGGTCGAGCCGACGCTGTTCGGTTACGTGAAGGGCGCCTTTACCGGCGCGGCGGTCAACAAGCCCGGCTACTTCGAGGACGCGCAGGACGGCACGTTGCTTCTCGACGAGATCGGCGAGCTGCCGCTCGAGCTGCAGGCGAAGCTGCTGCGCGTGCTCGAGAACGGCGAGTACCAGCGGGTCGGCGAGACGCAGCGGCGCCTGGCGCGCTGCCGCGTCATCGCCGCCACCAACCGCGACCTGCGCCGCGACGTGAAGAACGGCGCGTTCCGCGCCGATCTCTACTACCGCCTGTCGGTGTTCACGCTCGGCGTCCCCGCCCTGCGGGAGATGGAGGGCGACCAGACGGTGCTGCTCGAGCACTTCCGCCGTCTTTATGCCGAGCGCTCCGGCGTGCAACCGTTCGAGCTCGACCCGGCGGCGCTCACCCGCTGGGCGCGCTACGCCTTCCCGGGCAACGTGCGCGAGCTGCGCAACATCGTCATCCGCCTGACCGCCAAGTATCCCGGCCAGCGCCTCTCGCCCGCCGAGCTCGAGCCCGAGCTCGATCTCGAGGCCTCCTCGGGCCGCCACGGCGGGGCGAGCATCGCCGAGCAGGCGCTGCGCGAGCTCGAGCGCGGCGGCCCCTTCGATCTGGACGAGACGCTCAAGGCCTGGGAGCGCGGCTATATCGACGCGGCGCTTCGCCTGACGCGCGGCAACGTCAGCCAGGCCGCGCGCCTGCTCGGCCTGAACCGCACCACGCTGTACAGCCGCATGAGCGCGGAAGCCGGCGAAGCAGAAGGCGCGTCGCCGGCTGCGCTTGCGCCCCGGGAAAGGAAGTAGGCGTGGCGCTCTACCTCGAGCACTTCGGCCTGGACGAGCCGCCGTTCCGCATTACTCCGCACACCGATTTCTTCTTCGACGGCGCGGATCGCGGCACGACGCTCGAGGCGCTCATGTACGCGGTGGTACACGACGAAGGCATCGTTAAGGTGTCCGGTGAGGTCGGCAGCGGCAAGACCATGCTCTGCCGCATGCTGATGGAGCGGCTGCCGGCGCACGTCGAGACGATCTACCTCGCGACGCCCTCGCTCGCCGCCGACGAGATCCTGCACGCGATCGCCGACGATCTCGACCTCCAGCTGCCCGAGCGGCGCACCGCCGCGCTGCGCGGGCTTCAGGAGCAGCTCATCCGCCTGTACGGCGAGGGGCGCCGCGTCGTTATCCTCGTCGACGAAGCGCACGTGATGCCCGAGGACACGCTCGAGCAGGTGCGGCTGCTTTCCAACCTCGAGTCCAACCGCCACAAGCTGCTGCAGATCGTCCTTTTCGGCCAGCCCGAACTCGACGAAACGTTGGCCCGGCCGTCGCTGCGCCAGCTGCGCGACCGGATCACCCAGGCGTTTCGCATGCGGCCGCTCGCGGCTAGCGAGGTGGCGAAGTACCTCACCTTCCGAATGCGGGCGGCCGGGTATCGCGGTCCGGAGGTGTTCTCGCCGCGCGCCGCGGCGCGCATCGCCCGGGCGTCGGCCGGACTCACCCGCCGGATCAACATCCTCGCTGACAAGGCGCTGCTGGCCGCCTACACCGAGAACACCCACGCCATCCTGGAACGACACGCGAAAGCCGCGATCGCCGACTCGGAGTTCGCCGCCGCAGAGCCCTGGCGCCGCCCGGCTGCCTACTTCACCGCGGCGTTGCTCGCCGGCATCGTCCTCGGCGCCGCGCTCGCCGCGTGGTATGCCCGGCCGGAGAGCCGAGCCGCGTCTCCGGCGGTCGCGCAGGCCGCCACGCCCCCGGCTGCAGCTGCGGAGCCGGCAGAGGAGGACGCGGTGCCGAGCGACGACGACCTGGTGGCGCTCGCGCTCGCCGACGAGCCGGCGGAGGTCAGCGGTCCAAGGGCCGCGGCTTTTCTCACCCCCGGCCAGCAGCAGCGCTTCGACGGCTACTCGCCGGCCGGTCAGCCGCTTCTCGCCGAGCGTCTCGCCGCAACCCGCGAGCTCCTCGCGCAAACCCCACCGGAGCGCTACTCGCTCGAGCTCTTCGTCACCGAAAATGTCGAGCCGGCGCGCA
>DASQYN010000338.1:0-7599 GCA_035639215.1 Burkholderiales bacterium | reverse complement strand
GTCGACGATGCGCCGGCCGAGCGTGCCCGCGGCCTGGAAGCCGACGAAGATCAGCGCGCACTCGGGGCGCGAGATATTCCAGCGCAGGTGGTGGCGGATGCGCCCGCCGTCGCACATGCCGCTCGCGGAGACGATCACCGCGCCCGAGCGCACGTCGTTGATCTTCATCGACTCCGAGACGTCCTCGGTAAAGCGCACGCGCTCGGGCGAAGCCAGCGGCGCGTACTTCAGCGTGATGCGCGTCGCCTCGAGCGCCATCGGCGAGTCGACGTAGACGTTCATGCGAGCGGGCAGCCGCTTCGCCCGCTGCAGGTCGGCCATGTGCGAGAGCATCTCCTGCGTGCGGCCGACCGCGAAAGCCGGGATCACCACGTTGCCCTTGCGGCTCGCCAGCGTGTCGTTCAGCGCGTAGGCGAGCTCGTCGAGCGTCTGCACCAGCGTCTTGTGGTCGCGGTTGCCGTACGTGGACTCGACGAGCAGCACGTCGGCCTCGGGGATGGGCGTCGGATCGGCGACGATCGGCCGATCGGGCTGGCCGAGGTCGCCGGAGAAGACGAGCTTCTTTCCCGCCGCCCAGATCTCGAGGATGGCGCTGCCGAGGATATGGCCCGCGTCACGGAATCGCACGCGCACGGACTCGTGCGGACGAACGTCCGTGTCGTACTGCACCGCGACGAAGCGCCGCAGGCTCGCCTCGGCCTCGGCCATGGTGTAGAGCGGCGCCTCGCCGTGCCACTCGGCCTCCTTCTCCTGAAGGTACGCGCTGTCGCGCAGCATGACTTGCGAGAGATCGCGCGTCGCCTCGGTGCAATACACGGCGCCGCCGAAGCCGGCCGCGACGAGGCGGGGCAGCAGCCCGGAATGGTCGATATGCGCGTGGGAGAGCAGCACGAAGGCGATCTCCCGCGGCGCGAAGGCGAAGCGCCGGTTCTTGGCGTCGGCGAGGCGACCGCCCTGGAACATGCCGCAATCGATCAGGAATTTGAGCTTTCCCGTTTCGACGAGAAAGCACGACCCGGTGACCTCCCCCGCAGCGCCGAGAAAGCGAAGCTGCATCAGCGGCAAACCAGGACCGCGATCTTCGAGCGCGCGAGCACCTGCGTCGCCTGCCCGCCGAGCAGCTCGCCCAGCACGCCGCCGCGGCCGTGCGCGCCCATGACGATCAGGTCGCAGCCGTGCCGCCGCGCCGCGGCGAGGATCGCGCGCCAGGGATGCTTCGCGCGGGCGCGCAGCGCGGTGCACGCAACGCCTGCCTTTTGCGCCTCCTTCTCGACGGCGAGGAGCGCCGACGCGGCTTGGCGCTCGAGCACGGCATAAAGCTCTGGCGAAAGCGCCGGGAACGCGTAGAGCTTCGCGCCCGTGAAGAGCGTCGGCACGCGCTCGACGATGACGTGCAGGGCGAAGAGCCGGGCGGCGCAGGCGCTGGCGAGCCCGGCGGCGATGCGCGCGGCGCGGCGCGCCTGCGGCGAGCCGTCGGTGGCGACGAGAATCGCCCTATACGAGCTCGACGCCCGCCTCATCGACCACCTTGACGGAGACGGGAATGCCGCGGCGCACGCTCTCGGTGACGATGCAGAAGTCCTCGAACTGCTCGAGGCAGCGCTGGAGGTGCGGCACCGATTCCTTGCTATCGGCGAGCGAGATCACGACGTCGAGGCCGGCGATGCGAACGCGGCCTTTCTCGTTGCGCTCGAGCGTGCCGGTCGCCATGGCGCGGATCGGTCCCGGATTCTGCCGGAACTTGCCGCGCAGGCAGAAGACCAGGCTCGCCGAGAGGCAGTTCGCCACCGCCGCGGCGACCAGGCGCGCGGCGTTGGGCCCATGGTCTTTACCGAGCGGCGGCGGCTCGTCGAGGAGCAGCTCGGCTCCCTTGGGATGGTCGAAGCGCACCACGAACTCGTAGCCTTCGCGCTGCTCGAGCTCGACGCCGAAATGCAGGCTCTCGCTCATGTCTTGCAGGTATTGATACCGAAGGGCAAATAGGCGGGACACCAGCCAACAAGGGCGGTCCCAAGCGGCACCAGACCGATCAGGCCGAGCCAGCGCGCGTTGCCTTCGAGAATGAAGACGAGGCTGAGCAGGACGAGGCCGACGATCGCGCGGATCATTCGGTCGGCCGTTCCGACGTTTGATTTCATGCTTGGCTCCTTAAGGGGTCCCAGCCTTTCAGGCTAAGCACCCGGCTGCGCGCCGAGTTGATGCACGTCAAGCATGGCCTTATCGTGTCGGCATGTACCGGAGAATCCTCGTGCCGCTCGACGGCAGCCCCACTTCCCTCCTTGGCCTGAAAGAGGCCCTGCGTCTCGCGAGCGACGAGCGCGCGCGCCTGCGGCTGCTGCACGTGCTCGACGAGACGCCGATGCTCGGCATGCTGGAGGAAGGGGTGGACCTCAAGCCTTTCCTCTCGGACCTGCGCAAACGCGGCCGCGGCGTGCTCGACCGGGCCTTGCGGCGCGCGCAGAGCTCCGGTGTGGCCGCCGATTCGACGATGGCCGAGAGCGCCGGCGGACCGGCCGCCGATGCCATCCTGCGCGAGGCGAAGAAGTGGCGCGCCGACGCGATCGTCATGGGCACGCACGGGCGCCGCGGCCTGCGGCACGTCGTGCTCGGCAGCGAAGCCGAGCGCGTGGTGCGGCTGAGCCCGGTGCCGGTGCTGCTCGTGCGCGCGCGTGGCTAAGGGCGATCCGCGCGTCTTCTTCGCCGCGGAGCGCACGGTGCTCGCCTGGGTGCGCTCCGGGCTCACGGTCATGGGCATCGGCTTCGTGGTCGCCCGCTTCGGCCTTTTTCTCGAGATCGCCGCGGCTTCGAGCGTCGCGGGTCGCGAAGCGCATCACGTGCACTGGCCCTCGAACGCGCTCGGCATCGCGCTCGTGGTGCTCGGCAGCCTCACCATCCTCGCCGCGCTGCGCAACCACTACGGATACGTGCGCTCGCTGCCGCCGGAGGACGTGCCGACGCTGCCCCTGCCGTGGCTGACGGCGTTCCTGTGCGTCGCGCTCGCCGTGGTCGGGTTCGCTCTCGCGGTCTATCTCGCTCTCGCCTAGCGGGGCTTGCGCGCCACGAGATCGATGAGCGCCGAGCGGCCGCAATGCTGCGAGCCTTCGGCAAGCTCGGCGTCATACTCGCGCAGCTCGAGGATCTCCAGCCCGGCGAAGGCCTCGCGCAGCATCGGCTCGGTATAGAGGTTCTCGACGCGCTTCGGACCGCCGGTGTCGTACTGGCGCTGCTGGGGCGTGTAGCCGATGAGCAAGAGCCAGCCGCCGGGCGTCAGGGCGCGCACGATGCGCTCGAAGAGGAAGCTGCGCATCGCCGGGTCGGCGAACTGGACGAACACCGCTGCGACGACGTCGAACGCCGCCTGCGGCCAGTCCCAGTCGTAGACGCTCGCCACGTCGTAGCGCACCTGCACGCCACGCTCGGCCGCAAGGCGGCGTGCCTTCGCTACGCCGACGGGCGAGATGTCGAAAGCGCTGACTTGCAGGCCGCGCTCGGCGAGCCAGACGCTGTTGCGGCCTTCGCCGTCGGCGACGCAGAGCGCCCGCTGCCCGCGACGAAGCCGATGCGCGTTGGCGGCGAGGAAGCCGTTCGGCGCCGTGCCGAAGATGTATTCCGGCGCGGCGAAGCGGCCGTTCCAGCGCTCGAGCTCGGCGTTCGGGCTATTCGACATCGCCTCCGTACCACCAGGGCCGGTACTCCTGCAGCTTCTTGCGCTGCTCCGGCGTGAGGACGCTCTGCATCTGCTTGCGCGTCTCGAGGCGCGAGGCGAGAAGCTCGCGGCGCAGGTCGTCAACCTTCTTCTGCTGCTCGAGCACCGCCTTCTCGTCCACGTTGTCGGCGTTGTAGAGGCGGCGCAGCTTGAACGTTTCCGCGCGCACCTTGCTCATCGTGTCGAAGCTCTTGCGCTGGTTCTGCTCCTGGATGTCGAACAGCTTCTGCTGCTGCTCGTCGGAGAGGTTGAGCGCCGCGAACGGGCCGTAGCCGCCATAGCCGCCCATCATCCCGGGGCCATAGCCGCCGCCGGGGCCGTAGCCGCCGCGCGGACCGTAGCCGCCCATCATGCCGGGACCATAGCCGCCGCCCGGTCCATAGCCTCCCATCATGCCCGGGCCGTAGCCGGGACCTTGCGCGAATGCGCTCGAGGCGGCGAGCGCGAGTGCCGCGGCACCGAAAAGTACGCGTCTCATCGAAATACCTCCTGACCTGAACGAATGCCAACGCTACGCGGCGCGGCAGGACGGCGCTTGATCTGCGTCAACAGCCCGGCCCGCGCAAAAAGCGCGCCCGCCTTCAGGGCTTCAGGTAGGCGTATCCCTCACGGCTCTGCAGGCGCGCGATCTCGGCGACGCCCGAGGGCACGAACTGCACTTGCGGCAGGAACTGCTCGCGGCGCAGGCCCCGCTCGCGCAGCGTGATCTCGCAGACGCGAAACTTCACGCCGGCCAGGTCGAGGTCCTCGATGGCGTCGGCGAAGGCATTGCCCCTCTCCGTCTTCGCGCCCTTCATCAGGAAGTCCACGCCGAGCGCGTGCGCGACGACGACGATCTGCGCGTTCGGGTCGGTCTCCAGATGGTTGCGGATGTACTCCAGGCCGCGGCTCGCCTGCCCCTGGCCTTCGCTGAAGTGGTACACGATGCGCACCGGCGCCTGGGCCTTTTCCTGGGCATCGGCGGCGCCGCCGAGGATCGCCGCAGCCAGAAGCATAGGAAGGATTCGCATGCGCCGACTATACAATCCCGCCGTGCAACTCATACGCGACCTGGAGCGCCTGCTCGCCGGCGAGCAAAGCCTCTTCCGCGCGCAGCTTCTGCGGGAAGATATCGCCCGGCTGCGCAAGCTGGAGCAGCTCGCCGACGCATCGCCCGACCTCGAGGCATTCGGGAAAGCCGGCCTGCGCCTCGGCTGGACCCAGGGCGAGGCGCGCACCGGCGAGATCCGCGAGCCCCTCGAGCGTTTCCTCGCCGCCGTCTACGGCGTGAAAAAAGGCACAGGCGGCGAGGCCGCCGCGATCGAGGCGTGGAACGAGCTGCATCGCGCCAGGATGGAGCGCCTGATCGGCTGCCTTTCCACGCCGGTGCCGAAGCCCGCGGAATAGCGCCCCCGCCCGGAATACTCCCCGGGCAGCCTCACAAATCAGCACAACGAGTTGACAGAGGGACACAGCCTCGGGGGGACGGCCTTTCCATAATTGCCGCAGCCTGACCGAAGAGTCGGGCCGTCCGACAGAAAGGGGTACCTATGAAACGCTCCACGCAATACGTTGGCCAGGCCTTCGCGGGCCTGCTGTTTGCCGCAACGCTGCTGTTCACGGCGTCCGTCCAGGCCGCTTCCGAGACTCCGGCGACGCTTGCCGGGGCGACGGTGGTCAACGCCGAGCAGGCGCGCGAGATGGTCCAGAAGGGCGTGCCGATCATCGACGCCCGCGTGGCCAACGAGTACGCCGACGAGCACATCCGCGGCGCGAAGAACGTTCCGTACAAAGAGAAGAGCGCCAAGGCGGCGAATTTCGACGCGAGCCATGACAGCTTCGCGCTGAACGAGCTGCCGGCCGACAAGGCGGCGCCGGTAATCTTCTACTGCAACGCCGGCGAATGCTGGAAGAGCTACAAGGCCTCCACCGCGGCGATCAAGGCCGGCTACAGCAAGGTGTACTGGCTGCGCGGCGGCATCCCGGAGTGGAAGAAGCACGGCTTCCCGGTCGAGTAAGGCAAAGGCACGCGACGCTGACGTAGGCGAACACGGCGGAGACAAAAAGCATGTTCAAGAACATCACCATCCGAAGCCGGCTCTACGCCAGCGCCGCGTTGTCCTTGCTGGTCATGCTGGTCCTGGGCGGCCTCGCCGCCTACAGCGCGCGCGAGGCGTGCAACGCCCTCGCCTCGGTGTACGAGGGCCAGGTCTCAGCCCTGCTCGCGCTGAACGAGATGGACGGCGAGCTGAAGGAAATCCGCTTCCGCATGGCCGCTTACGCGATCGACCAGATGCCGGCCGTCGGAAACAAGAACCACCTCGCCGAGGCGCGGGTGAAGATCCCCGTCGCCTGGGAGGAATTCAAGGCGCGCGCCGCCGGCTCGGGGGACGAGGCGACGAGCGCGTTGATCGCCAAGATCGACAACCAGCTGCCGGCGCTGCCGGCGTTCTTCGATCGGCTGGACGCCGCCTACGAGGCGGACCACACGGCGGAGGTCACGCCGCTGCTCGAGAACGAATGGCCGAAGATCCACGCCGGCATCGTCAAGCCGCTGGGGCAGCTCCTGCCCAAGCAGCGCGATGCGGCGAAGGCCACTTACGAGCTCAGCAACGCCCGCGCCAAGACGCTGTTCGCCGCGACCGGCGTCGTCGTGCTCCTCGCGGCCGTCCTGCTCGTCGGCTTCACGATACTGCTGGTGCGCGCCATCACCCTGCGGCTGCGCACGGCGATCGGCATCGCGAGGAACATCGCCCAAGGCGACCTGACCACGCGGATCGCCTCCGCCTCGCACGACGAGGTGGGCGAGCTCATCGAAGCGCTCCAGACGATGAACGAGAGCCTCGCGCGCATCGTCGGCCAAGCGCGCGGCAACGCGGAATCGACGAGCAGCGCCATCGGCGAGATGGTGGCGGGCAACACCGGCCTCTCGCAGCGCACCGAGGAGCAGGCGTCATCCCTCGAGGAAACCGCGGCCACCATGGAAGAGCTCACCGCCTCGGCGAGACAGAACGCCGAAGGCGCGCGGCACGGCACCGAAGTGGCGTCGCGCGCCGCCGCGGTGGCAATCAAGGGCGGCGAGGTGGTCGGCCGCGTGGTCGGCACGATGAGCTCGATCGACGCGAGCTCGAAGCGGGTGGTCGACATCATCGGCCTGATCGACGGCATCGCCTTCCAGACCAATATCCTGGCGCTCAACGCCGCGGTGGAAGCGGCGCGCGCCGGCGAGCACGGCCGCGGCTTCGCCGTGGTCGCCTCCGAGGTGCGACACCTCGCGCAGCGCGCCGCGGCGGCGGCGAAGGACATCAAGACCCTGATCGGCGATTCCGCAGCCAAGGTGGAAGACGGCACGAAGCTCGTCCAGGACGCGGGCCGCACGATGAGCGAGGTCGTGGAGAGCATCAAGCAGGTCGAGCAGATCATGGCGCGCATTGCCGGCGCCTCGAACGAGCAGGCCTCGGGGATCGAGCAGGTGAATCAAACCCTCACGCAGCTCGACGACGTGACGCAGCAGAACGCCGCGCTGGTGGAGCAGGCGAGCGCCTCGATGGAAGCGCTGCAGCGCCAGGCGCACGACCTCGCCGGCACGATCAGCATCTTCAAGGTCGCTGCCGAGGCGGCAGCCGCAAGCCGGGAGGCTATCCTTGCTTCAGGCGGCGGCGAGCGCGCGGCGGCGGCCGGGCTTGCTGCCGGCGGCGCAGTAGATCTGGTACAAGGCGGCGAGCAGCGTCGCCGCCTCCCGGCCGGCAAGCGAGTAGTAGAGCGTCTGGGCCTCACGCCGGAACTTCACCAGGCCGCGGCTGCGCAGCAGCGCTAGGTGCTGCGAGAGCGCCGACTGGCTGACGTCGACCACGCGCTCGAGCTCGCCGACCGACTTCTCGCTCTCGGCGAGCTGACAGAGGACCAATAGGCGC
>DASQYN010000337.1:0-3358 GCA_035639215.1 Burkholderiales bacterium | reverse complement strand
CCGATCTGAGCTCCTCCATGATCGCCGCGTGGCGGCGGCTGCGGGCCCGCGCCGGGCGCGCCGCGAAGCTTGCCTCGAGCGCCGCGGCGGCGAGCGTCTCGAGGTTTCGCCGGCCGCTTTCCGGATCGGCGTACTTGCTCGCAATGACCTCGCCCTGCTCAGTGAGGCGCAGCGCGCCGTCCACGGTGCCGGGCGGCAGCGCGAGCACCGCCTCGTAGCTCGGCCCGCCGCCGCGGCCGATCGTGCCGCCCCGTCCGTGGAAAAGGCGCAGCCGCACGCCGCGTGCACGGCACGCGGCGAGAAGCCGCCCGGCCGCCTTGTAGAGCGCCCAGTTCGACGTGAGATAGCCGCCGTCCTTGTTGCTGTCGGAGTAGCCGAGCATGACTTCCTGCTGCGCGCCCCGGCCTTCGATCCACGAGCGATAGAGCGGCAGATCGAGGGCGGCGCCGAGAATCTCGCCGCAGCGCTCGAGATCGTGGATCGACTCGAAGAGCGGGATGATGTCCATCTCGAGCGGCGCCACGGCGAGCGGCTTGAGAATTCCCGCCTCGCGAAACAGCACGCCGACCTCGAGAAGATCGGACACCGAGTCGCAATGCGAGATCACGTAATGCGGCACGCCGCGCGGTCCGAAGCGGCGCCGCCCCTCCGCCGCGGCGGCAAGGATGTCGAGCTCGTTGCGCGCCTGCGCCGAATACTGGACATAAGGCGAGCACAGCAGCCGCGGACTCTGCAGTTCCTCGGCAAGCAGCGCGATGCGGCGCTTCTCTTCCAACTGCCGATATCCCGGCATGCCGGCACGCTCGAGCAGCTCGGTTACCACCGCCTCGTGCACGTCCGAGCTCTGCCGTAGGTCGAGCGGAGCGAGGTGAAAGCCGAACACGCTGACCTTGCGCTCGAGCAGCCGCAGCCGCCCGCGCGCGAGCAGCGCCGCGCCGCGAGCCTGCAAGGCGCCGGAGATCATCGCCAGCTCGGCGGCGAACTCCTCGGCGTTCTCATAGGGCGCGCCGGCAGCGATCGGCGGCGGGCTCGCGGCGAAGCCCGCGAGGCGCTCGGCGCTCGCCGCCAGCCGGGCGTAGATGCCGCTGATCGCGCGCCGGTACGGCTCGTCCTGCCGGTGCGGCGAGCGATCGCCCGAGCGCTCGGCGAGCCGCTGGACCTCCGGCGCCACCGCCATGTGCCGCGACGAAAGCCCGAGCTCGCGTCCGAGGAGATTCGTTTCCTCGAGGTAGTGCGCGAAAAGGAGCCGCGCGTGGAGCACCTGCGCGGCTTCCAGCACCGCTGCCGTGACGTTCGGATTGCCGTCGCGGTCACCGCCGATCCAGCTGCCGATCGTCAGAAAAGCCGTCAGCTGGGGCAGCTCCTGCAGCGAGAACCGATGCTGCAGCGCCTGCTCGAATTCGAGGTAGAGCCGCGGCAGCTCGCGCAGGAAAGTCAGGCGAAAGTAATTGATGCCGTTCGCCACCTCGTCGGCCACCTCGAGCTTCGCCGGGCGCAGCATGGAAGTGAGCCACAGCCTCAGGATCTCGGCATGCAAGGCCTCGTCGCGCTCGGGACTCTGCCCCTGCGCGATCAGGCGGGCGATCTCGCGCTCGCAATCGAGAATGCTTTGGCGCTGCACCTCGGTGGGATGGGCAGTGAGCACCGGGCTCACCCGCGCCTTCGCGAACCAGGTGAGCAGCGCCTCGCTGGACAGTCCCTCGACAGCCTCCAGCGCGTGCGAGAAGCTCCCCGGGCGCCGCGGCGAGCCGGCATGCGCGTGCGCGCGGCGGCGGCGATGCTGCTGCTCGTCCTCCGCGATGTTCAGCAGATGCGAGAAAAAGCTGAACGCCCGGACGAGGTCCATCGTCTCGTCGAGGTCGAGCGCATTCAGCAGCCGCTCGAGTTCCGCGTTACCCGCGTGCTCGCGCCGGAAGGCCACGGCGGCCTGGCGGATGTGCTCGATGCGCTCGAATGCCGCCTCGCCGGCCTGCGCGCGAATGACCTCGCCCAGAAGACGACCGAGCAGGCGGCGGTCCTCGCGGAGCGGATTCTCCTTGTCGTCGCTCGGCGCTTCCATGGCCGACCTATTCTTATTCGTTTCCGGCAGGCGTAGGATGGGCGGGCCAACCGAAAGGAGGCCAGCCATGTGCTACGAGTTCGAGGACTTCTGGGTTCAGCGAGGGGTCCAAAGGGCCGAAGAAGCGCGGCGGGAAGCGAAGCGCCGGGAGGAAGAGCGGGCCAAGCGCGAGCAGAAGCCCAAAGGCCCGGTCGCCCCGGACGGCGTCAAGGACCCCGAGCCGGTCCCAGTCTAAGGTCCTGCGCCAAAAAATAAGCCCCGCCGCCGGCGGGGCTTTTTGCTTTCGGGCAGGCGTTACTGCGCCGCCGCCGGCGCGCTCTGACCCGCGACCGACTCCTTCCACACTACGGCGTCGTCGACCGCGTAGAGGGCGCAGTTTTCCTTCGCCACGCTGCCGCACTGCTTGATGGCCATGTCACGCGCGTCCTGGAGGCCGCCGGCGAAGCCGCACCGCCCGTCGCCGCTGACCGCGTAGGCCCGCGGCCCGGGTGACTCGAGGAACGCCCGGTAGAGGCCCCGGCAGGCGTCGCTCTTGATGTTCGGCAGGCGATCGAGCGCCAGCAGGTTCCGCTGTTCCGGATCCGTGGCATCGAGGCGCGCAAAGGTGACGCCGTGGCGCGAGAGGAAGCCTTCCACCGTCGGCAGCCAGTAGCGCACGCCCAGGGTATCGGCGAAGAGATAGTGGCCGTCCTTGCCGAACGCCGGCTGCAGCACGTACTCGGCGTTCGCACCGTTGGCGTTGAAGCGCTCGTACCAGCCGCGCGTGACTTTCGGGCTGAAGAAAAGGTCGTTTTCGGCGTAGTTGAAGAGTACGGGCACGCGGATCGTCTTGCCGAGGGCGTCGAAGACGCGCGCGACCGCTTCGACGGCGCAGGGCACGCCGGGCGTCGAGTCGGGATCGCCGCCGCGCCCGCCGGCGAAGGAAAGCACGGCGACCAGCCCGTCCGGGTTGCGCGTGCCGGCGGTGAAGATCGACACCATGCCGCCCGCCGATTGCCCGGCTAAGATCATGTGCGTGCTGTCGACGTAAGGAAGGTCGCGGGTGTAGTTGTAAGCGGCCATCACGTCGTCCGCGGCGTTCGCCTCGGCATGGAAGTAGTCCGGGTTGGCGCAGGAGCCCGGGTCTTCCGCCATTTCGCCGCCGGTCGCGCCGAATCCGCGCCGCAGCGGCATCACTACGGCATAGCCGCGGCGCGCAAAGACCGCGGCGGAGTTGATCAGCAGATCGGACGATTCGCGCGCTCGCTCGCGTGCGGAAGCGGATACGCCATGATTGAGGATCACCGCGCCGTAGGGACC
>DASQYN010000336.1:0-10842 GCA_035639215.1 Burkholderiales bacterium | reverse complement strand
GCCGGCAGCGCCGGCGACCGGGGCCACCGCGCCGGCCCAGCCGGCACCCGCCCAGGGCAGCGAGGCGCAGCAAGCGCCCGCCGCCGGCCAGCCGGCCGCACCTGCGGCCACCGAGCAGAAGAGCGAAGAGAAGAAGTAATTCGTCGCAACAAGAAGCCGCGCCGGTATCGGCGCGGCTTCTATTTTCGCCATCCCCGCGCTTTGGTGCCGGCTGACGGATTCGAACCGCCGACCAACGGTTTACAAAACCGCTGCTCTACCAGCTGAGCTAAGCCGGCCCGCCTTCGAGGAGCGAAGGGTACTACTTGATGCGCCGCAGGGTGGGCTTGCCGCCGCCCGAGGGCTTCTTCGGCGGCTCGGGCGATGTCGGCGCAGGCAGGGCGGCCGGCGGCTTGCTGTTGGCCGACACCGGTTCGGTCTCGCCCTTCGCCTGGACGGAGGACTTGGAGCCTTCGACGTCGAAGGTCATGCCGTGCCCGGTCTCCCGGGCATAGAGCGCGTACACGTTCGCGACCGGCACGGAGATCTGCCGCGCCACGCCGCCGAAGCGAGCGGAAAACTCGATCAGCTCGTTCCCCATCTGCAGCTTGTGCACGGCGTTCGGGCTGATGTTTAGCGTGATCTCGCCGCCCTTCACGTATTCCGGCGGCACCTGGGTACGGGAATCGACCTTCACCGCGAGATGCGGCGTGTAGCCATTGTCGACGCACCACTCGAAGAGCGCGCGCAGGACGTAGGGCTTGGTCGGGATCTCCTTCATCGTCGCGCTTTACCGGTGGCCACCTATTTGCGCATCACCTTCTCTGAAGGCGTGAGCGCCTCGATGAACGCGGGGCGCGAGAAGATGCGCTCCGCGTACTTCATGAGCGGCGCCGCGGTCTTGCCGAGCTTGATGCCGTAGTGGTCGAGGCGCCAGAGCAGCGGTGCGATCGCGACGTCGAGCATGGTGAAGTCGTCGCCGAGCATGTACTTGGTCTTGGTGAAGACCGGCGCGAGCTCGATCAGCCGGTCGGTGACATGCTGGCGCGAGCGCTCGACCTGCTTGTCCTTGCCCGACTCCAGGGACTCGATCTGCGAGAACAGCTCGACTTCCATGTTGAAGAGCATGAGCCGCGCCCTCGCGCGCATCACCGGATCCGCCGGCATGAGCTGCGGATGCGGAAAGCGCTCGTCGATGTACTCGTTGATGATGTTCGACTCGTACAGGATGAGATCGCGCTCGACCAGCACCGGCAGGCGGTTGTACGGATTCATCACCGCGATGTCCTCGGGCTTGTTGTACAGGTCGACGTCGATCACCTGGAAGTCCATGCCCTTCTCGTAGAGCACGAAACGGCAGCGGTGGCTGAAAGGGCAGGTGGTGCCCGAATAGAGTTGCATCATGGCGGAGGTTTGCGGAGCCGCGAGCGGGCGGTGGGACGCCGCGCTATTTGACGTCCTTCCAGTATTCCTTCTTCAGAAGATAGGCGAAGATGAACAGCACGCCGAGCACGAACAGCACGACGATGCCGATCGGCTTGCGCTCGACCGCCTTCGGCTCGCCGACATAGACGAGGAAGTTCACCAGATCGCGCACCGTCGTGTCGTACTCGGCGGCGCTCTGCGTTCCCTTCGTCAGCTCGGTCCACTTGTACTGCACGCCGTGGTGCCCGCCTTCCTCGACGGGCACGATTTCCAGCTGGCGCTGGCCCTGCAGCATCCACAAGGCATGCGGCATGGCGACGTTCGGGAAAACGGCGTTGTTCCACCCGGTCGCGCTCTTCGGATCGCGGTAGAACGTACGCAGGTAGGTATAGAGCCAGTCTGCGCCGCGCGAGCGCGCAACGACCGAGAGATCCGGCGGCGCCACGCCGAACCACGCTTTCGCGGTCTTCGGCTCGAAGCCGTTCTTGATCGGCTCGCCGACCTTCTCGGCGGTGAACATCAAGTTATCCTGGATCTGCGCGTCGCTGAGCTCCAGCGCGCGCAGCGAGCTGTAGCGCATGAACTGCAGGCCGTGGCAGCCGAGGCAATAATTCATGTAGGTGCGCGCGCCGGCCTGCAGGCTGACGATGTCGCGCGGGTCGTTGGGCGAGCGATCAAGGCGATAGCCTTCTTCCGCCGCCATGGCGGCAATGGGCGCGAAGAGCAGCGCAATGAGGATTTTTTTCATCTTAGTGGTGATAGCTCACCCGCGCCGGCACCGGCTTCACTTTGTCGCGCGCGGTGTACCAGGGCATGAGAAAGAAGAAGAGGAAGTAGACGATCGCGCAAACTCGCGCGACCCAGGTGGCGATGTCCCTGGTGTCGAGGAAGAAGGCGTCGAAGCCGAACTGGCCCCAGACCGTGGTCGGCTCCGTGCCGAGGTAGCCGAGGATGACGAACACCACCACGAAGAGCGCCAGCCAGGCCTTGTAGACACTGCCGCGGTAGCGGATCGACTTGACCGGCGAGCGGTCGAGCCAGGGCAGGAAGAAGAAAATCGCCACCGCTACGCCCATGGCCAGCACGCCGGGGAACTGAGAGTGAAAGAGCGGCGGCACGGCGCGCAGGATCGAGTAGAACGGCGTGAAGTACCACACCGGCGCGATGTGCGGCGGCGTCTTCAGCGGGTCGGCGGGAATGAAGTTGTTGTTCTCCAGGAAATAGCCGCCCATCTCCGGAGTGAAGAACAGGACGAAGCAGAAGATGGCGAGGAACACCACTGCGCCGGCCAGGTCCTTGACCGTGTAGTACGGATGGAACGGGATGCCGTCGAGCGGATGGCCGTCGGCGCCCTTCACCTTCTTGATGTCGACCCCGTCGGGATTGTTGGAGCCGACGTCGTGCAGCGCAAGGAGATGCGCCACCACCAGCCCGAGCAGCACCAGCGGCAGCGCGATCACGTGCAGCGCGAAGAAGCGGTTCAGCGTCGCGTCCGAGATGACGTAGTCGCCGCGGATCCACAGCGCAAGATCGGGACCGATGAACGGCACCGCGCCGAAGAGATTGACGATCACCTGCGCGCCCCAGTAAGACATCTGCCCCCACGGCAGCAGATAGCCGAAGAACGCCTCGCCCATCAGCGTGAGGTAGATCAGCATGCCGAAGATCCACACCAGCTCGCGCGGCTCCTTGTGCGAGCCGTAGAGCAGCGCGCGGAACATGTGCAGATAGACGACGATGAAGAACGCCGAGGCGCCGGTCGAATGAATGTAGCGGATGATCCAGCCGCCCGGCACGTCGCGCATGATGTACTCGACCGAGCCGAAGGCGAGGCTCGCGTCCGGCTTGTAGTTCATCGTGAGAAAGATGCCGGAGACGATCTGCACGACCAGCACGAGCAGCGCCAGCGAGCCGAAGAAGTACCAGAAGTTGAAGTTCTTGGGCGCGTAGTACTCGGCGGCGTGCTTGCGCCACTCCTGGCCGAGCGTCGGCATGCGCGTGTCGATCCACTTCCACAGGCCTACGGCCATCGCCTACGCTCCTTTCGTCTTTTCGTCTTCGCCGATCACGATGGTGCCGTCGGCGAGCAGCGTATAGGGCGGCACGACCAGGTTCAGCGGCGCCGGCGAGCCCTTGAAGACGCGCCCGGCAAAGTCGAATTTCGAGCCATGGCACGGGCAGTAGAAGCCGCCCGGCCAGTCGGCGCCCATCTCGGCCTTGTCCGAGGCAGGCTTCTCTTGCGGCGAGCAGCCAAGGTGCGTGCATACGCCGACCAGCACCATGAGGTCCGGCTTCGCGGAGCGGAATTCGTTTTCCGCGTACTTGGGCTGCTCGGACGCTTTGGACTGCGGATCGGACAGCCGCGCCTCGTCGGCCTTCAGCGAATCGATCATTTCTTTGGAGCGGCGCATCACCCAGACCGGCTTGCCGCGCCACTCCACCACCGCCAGCTCACCTGGTGAAAGGTTGGTGGTATTGACGCTCACCGGAGCGCCGGCGGCTCGCGCGCGCTCCGAGGGCCACATGCTGGCGACGAAGGGCACCGCGGCGCCGATGCTCGCCGCGCCGCCGACCACCGAAGTCGCCACCACCAGGCTGCGCCGCGTCTTGTTGAGCTTCGGATCCGATTTATCGTGCTCGTTCATGGGGATGGCGTTGTTATGGAAGGCGCAAAAGCCGGCGATTTTACCGACGCGCTTGCGCCTTGTCCACGATTTCTGCTGTAAGCGCCTAGTTTTGAAGGAGTTTTTTGTATACTGCCGAACTCCCATGCGGCGCCTCTGGCTCATCTTCTCGCAAGCGACGACGATCGCCGTCGCCGTGCTGTTCGTCGTCTCGACCTTCCGGCCGGAATGGATGCCGTCGCGCGGCGCTGCCGCGCTCACGGTGGTACAGACGCCGAGCCCCGCGACGCCGGTCGCGCTGCGTGCGAACTCGTACAACGACGCGGTGCGCCGCGCGATGCCTTCGGTGGTGAACATCTTCACCTCCAAGGAGGTGCGCTCGCCGCGCCATCCGCTGCTCAACGATCCGATTTTCCGCCGCTTCTTCGGCGAGCAGCTGCCCGATGAAGCGCAGCGCGCCTCGAGCCTGGGCTCGGGGGTGATCGTCACGCCGACGGGCTACGTGCTTACCAACAATCACGTGGTGGAGACCGCGGACGAGATCGAGGTCGCGCTCGCCGACGGCAAGAAGCTGCTCGCCAAGGTGGTCGGCAGCGACCCCGAGACCGACCTTGCGGTGCTGCGCATCGACGGCGAGAACATGCCGGCCGTCCGCTTCGGGTCCTCGGAGGATCTGCGCGTCGGCGACGTGGTGCTCGCGATCGGCAACCCGTTCGGCGTCGGCCAGACGGTGACCAGCGGCATTGTCTCGGCGCTCGGTCGCACCGGGCTGGGCATCAATACCTTCGAGAACTTCATCCAGACCGATGCCGCGATCAATCCCGGCAACTCGGGCGGCGCGCTGATCGACGCGGCTGGCAACCTCGTGGGCATCAACACGGCGATCTTTTCGCGCTCCGGCGGCTCGATCGGCATCGGCTTCGCCATCCCAGTGTCGACGGCGAGGATGGTGCTCGAGCAGATCGTCAAGAGCGGCAGCGTGACGCGCGGCTGGATCGGCGTCGAGGTGCAGGAGATCACTCCGCCCATCGCCGAGTCGTTTCGCCTGGAGGAGACGCGCGGCGCGCTGATTGCCGGCGTGCTGCGCGGCGGGCCTGCCGACAAGGCGGGCGTGAAGCCGGGCGATATCCTCGTCGAAGTGCAGGACAGGCCCGTCGCCGACCCGGCAAACATGCTGAACCTGATCGCGGCCCTCGTGCCCGGTCAGTCGGCGAAGCTGAAGCTCAAGCGCCAGGGCCAGGATCTCGAGGCTAATATCACCGTCGGACGGCGTCCGAAGCCGCAGGCTCGCGCCGAATAGCAATTCGCAGAGGGGACACGATGAAATTCATACGGGGGGCGACGGCGGCCGCGCTGGCCGTGGCGGCCGCAGGGGCGCACGGCCAGGACATCCGCATCGCGCACGTCTACGACAAGACCGGGCCCCTCGAGGCCTACGCCAAACAGAGCCACACCGGCCTGATGCTGGGCCTCGAGTATCTCACCGGCGGCAAGATGCAGATCAACGGCCGCAAGCTGGTCGTACTCGAGAAGGACACCCAGAGCAAGCCTGACGTGGGCAAGGCCGAGCTCGCCGCGGCGTTCGGCGACGACAAGGCCGACATCGCCATCGGCCCGGTCAACTCGGGCGTCGGCATCGCCATGCTGCCCGTGGCGGAGGAGTACAAGAAGATCCTCGTCGTCGAGCCGGCCGTCGCCGACTCGATCACCGGCGACAAGTGGAACCGCTACATCTTTCGCACCGCGCGCAACTCGACGCAGGACGCGGTGGCCGGCGCCGCCGCGCTGCCCGCGAACGCTTCCATCGCCACGCTCGCGCAGGACTACGCCTTCGGTCGCGACGGCGTGAAGGCGTTCAAGGAGGCGCTCGCAGCCGTCGGCTCGAAGGCCAAGGTCGTACACGAGGAGTACGCGCCGCAGCAGACCACCGACTTCACGGCGCCCGCTCAGCGCCTGTTCGAAGCGCTGAAAGACAAACCGGGCCGCAAGGTGATCGTCGTCATCTGGGCGGGCGCGCATCCGATGGCGAAGCTGATGGACCTGAAGCCCGAGCGCTTCGGCATCGAAATCGCTCCCGGCGGCAACATCCTGCCGGTGATGAAGGGCTGGAAGGACTTCGCCGGCACCGAGGGCGCGATCTATTACTACTACGGTTTTCCGAAGAACAAGATGAACGATTGGCTGGTGAAAGAGCACGAGAAGCGCTACGGCCAGCCGCCCGACTTCTTCACGGCCGGCGGCTTCGCCGCGGCGAGCGCCGTCGTCACCGCCATCGGCAAGGCCGGCAGCACCGATACGGAAAAGCTCATCGCGGCGATGGAAGGCATGTCGTTCGACACGCCGAAGGGCGCCATGACCTTCCGCAAGGAAGACCACCAGGCGCTGCAGCCGATGTACCACTTCCGCATCAAGAAGAACCAGAAGAGCGAGTGGGACCTGCTCGAGCTGGTGCGCGAGATCCCCGCGTCGCAGCTGCCGATTCCCATCCGCAATAAATAGGGAAGGATAACTGCGGGGTGGAGCACCCCGTCCTCGAGACGCACGCGCTGACGGTCCGCTTCGGCGGGCACGTCGCCGTGGACGGGGTGAGCTGCGCGTTCCGCCCGGGCACCCTGACGGCGATCGTTGGCCCCAACGGCGCCGGCAAGACCACCTACTTCAACCTCATCTCCGGCCAGCTGCGCGCAACGAGCGGCCGGGTGTCGCTCTACGGCGAGGACATCAGCGGCCTTAGCGCGCCCCGGCGCACGCAGCGCGGCATCGGCCGGGCGTTCCAGCTCACCAGTCTCTTCCCTCGCCTCAGCGTTCTCGAGAACGTGCGCCTTGCCGTGCAGTCGCGCGCCGCGCGCGGCCGCGACCTCTGGTCGACCGCGCGCAGCCACGTCGAGCTGGTCGAGAAGGCGGAGCACTACCTCGAGCGGGTCGCCCTCGCCGAGCGGCGCGATGTCGTCGCCGCGGCGCTCCCGCACGGCGACCAGCGCAAGCTCGAGGTGGCCATCCTGCTCGCGCTGGAGCCTGATGTCTTCATGTTCGACGAGCCGACGGCGGGGATGAGCGTCGACGAAGTCCCCGTCATCCTGAATCTCATTCAACAGATTCGGGCAAGCGGAGACAAAACCATCCTGCTCGTCGAGCACAAGATGGACGTCGTGCGCTCGCTCGCCGACCGTATCATCGTGCTGCACCAGGGCGCGCTGGTCGCCGACGGCGAGCCGGCGCACGTGATCGCTTCGCCGGTGGTGCAGGAGGCGTATCTCGGGATTGCCGCTCGTGACTGAGGCACTGCTTTCCCTTGCCGGCGTGAACACCCATATCGGGCAATACCACATCCTGCAGGGCGTCGACTTCGACGTCGCACAGGGCTCGCTCACCATGCTGCTCGGCCGCAACGGCGCGGGCAAGACTACCTGCCTGCGCACCATCATGGGCTTGTGGCGGGCGTCGGCGGGTCGCATCCGTTACGGCGAAACGGCGCTAGAGAAGCTCGACACGCCGGCCATCGCGCAACTGGGCATCGCCTACGTACCCGAGAACATGGGCATCTTCGCCGGCCTCACGGTGCGGGAGAACGTCCTGCTAGCGGCGCGCGGCGGCGAGCCCGACGCCGGCCGTCTGGAGTGGATCTTCGGCCTCTTCCCGGCGCTGAGGAAGTTCTGGCACGGCGCCGCCGGCAGCCTTTCCGGGGGCCAGAAGCAGATGCTGGCCATCGCCCGCGCGATCGTCGAGCCGAGGAAGCTGCTGCTCGTCGACGAGCCGACCAAGGGGCTGGCGCCGGCGATCGTCGCCAACATGATCGACGCCTTTCGCGAGCTGAAGCGCACTCGCACGACCATGCTGATCGTCGAGCAGAACTTCGCCTTCGCCCGCTCGCTCGGCGACGCCTGCGCAATCATGGATTCCGGGCGCATCGTCCATGCCGGACCGATGGACGCGCTGGCGGGCGACACCGCGCTGCAGACGCGGCTCCTCGGCCTCTCGCTCGCCGCGCACCAATGACGAGGAGGTGAGGACAAAGCAATGAGGGACCGCTACCTGCCGGTGGTGCTCGTTCCGGTCCTCGCGGCGCTCGCCCTGCCCTTCGTCGGCAGCGTGCCCACCTGGGTCACCCTCACGGTAGCGGGACTCGCCATGGGGATGATGATCTTCATGATGGCCTCCGGGCTGACGCTGGTATTCGGCCTGATGGACGTGCTGAACTTCGCCCACGGCGTGTTCATCTCCTTCGGCGCCTACGGCGCGGCGACGGTCCTGACCCGCATGAGCCGGGCGATGCAGGCCGATTCGCTCGCCTCGGATCTTTCGGCGATGCTGCCGGCGGTTGCCGCGGCGATCGCGCTCGCCGCGGTGCTCGGCTGGTTCTTCGAGCGCGTGCTCGTGCGCCCGGTGTACGGCGACCACCTGAGGCAGATCCTCATCACCATGGGGGGGCTGATCGTCTTCGAGCAGATGATCCACGTGGTCTGGGGACCGGAGATCGTGCCGCTGCCGCGGCCCCGCGTCATCACCGGCTCGTTCATCGTCGGTGAGGCGGCGATCGAGCGCTACCGGGTCGCCGCGGTGATCGTCGGCGCGATCGTGTTTGCAGCCCTCTGGTGGCTCCTCAACCGGACGCGGATCGGCCTGCTGGTGCGCGCCGGCGTCGAGAACCGCGAGATGGTCGAGTCGCTCGGCTATCGCATCCGGCGCGTGTTCGTCGCCGTGTTCGTCGCCGGCTCCGGGCTCGCCGGGCTCGGCGGCGCGATGTGGGCGATGTACCAGGAGCAGGTGACGCCGCAAATGGGCATGCAGGTGCTGGTGCTGGTGTTCATCGTCGTGATCATCGGCGGCCTCGGTTCGGTGGGCGGTTGCTTCGTCGGCGCGCTGCTCGCCGGGCTGCTCGCCAACTACACGGGCTATCTCGCGCCCAAGCTCGCGCTCGGCTCGAACCTCCTGCTCATGGTGCTGGTGCTGCTGTGGCGGCCGCGCGGCCTCTATCCGCTGGGGCGGGCATGAGCGCGCTGCTCTCCGGGGACCTGCCGCGCAGCCGCACGCTCGCCGTGCTGCTTCTGCTGGTGCTGGCCGGCCTGGTGCTCGCGCCGTTCGTCTTCCCCGGCACCCGCTCGCTCAACGTGGCGGCGAAGGTATCTGTTTTCGTGCTGCTCGTGGCGAGCTACGACCTGCTGCTCGGCTACACCGGCATCGTCTCGTTCGCGCACACCATGTTCTTCGGCATCGGCGGCTACGGCGTCGGCATCGCCATGGCGAAGCTCGGTCCGGGCTGGGGCAGCCTGCTCGCCGGCGTCTCGCTCGCCTTCCTGCTCAGCCTCGCGATCGCGCTTGCGATCGGCCTGCTCTCGCTGCGCGTGCGCGCCATCTTCTTCGCCATGATCACGCTGGCGGTGGCCGCCTTCTTCCAGATCCTCGCGTCGCAACTCTCCGCGTTGACGGGCGGCGAGGACGGGCTGTCGTTCCGCACGCCCGGGATGCTGGGTGAGCGGCTGGTCGCCTACTACGCCGTGGTCGCCGTGGCGCTCGCGCTCTTCCTCGGCCTGCTGCGCGTGGTGAACTCGCCTTTCGGGCGAGTCCTGCTCGCGATCCGGGAAAACGAGTTCCGCGCCGAGGCCATCGGCTACCGCATCGTGCACTACCGAACCGGCGCCAATTGCCTGGCGGCGCTCGGCGCGACGGCGGCCGGCGTGCTGTACGCGCTCTGGCTGCGCTATACCGGCCCGCAGAGCACGCTCTCGTTCGACATCATGGTCGACATCCTGCTCATGGTCGTAATCGGTGGCATGGGCACGATGTACGGCGCGGTGCTCGGCGCGACGCTCTTCGTCGTCGCGCAGAACTACCTGCAGGACCTGATGAAGCTGGCGTCGGCGGCCGCGCAGGGACTGCCGCTCCTGCCCGGCCTGCTGCACCCGGACCGGTGGCTGCTGTGGCTCGGCGTGCTCTTCATACTGTGCGTGTATTACTTTCCGACCGGCATCGTCGGGCGGCTCAGGCGATGATGACCTCCGGCTATCTGGTGTGCGAAGGCCGCGAGCTCCATTACACCGAATGGGGCGCGCGCAATCCGGACGTGTTGATCGCATGGCACGGACTCGCCCGCACCGGCCGCGACATGGACGATCTCGCCGCGCATCTGGCGCCTCGCTACCGGGTGATCTGCCCGGACACGCTCGGCCGAGGGCTGTCGCAATGGAGCCCGCACCCGGAGCGCGAGTATTGCCTGGACTTCTACGCGCGCCTCGCCGTCTCGCTCGCCGACCAGCTCGGGCTGGCGCGCTTTCACTGGGTCGGCACTTCGATGGGCGGCGCGCTCGGCATCCGGCTCGCCGCCGGGGCGTTTCGCGATCGCATCCTCCGGCTCGTGCAGAACGACATCGGGCCCGAGCTCGCGGCCGATGCGCTCGAGCGCATCCGCACCTACGCGGGCAATCCGCCGCAGTTCGACCGGATGAGCGAGCTCGAACAGTTCTTCCGCACCGTCTATCAGCCCTTCGGCTGGCTTTCGGATGCGCAGTGGCGCCGCCTCACGGAGACCTCGGCGCGGCGGCTTCCCGACGGCAAGCTTACGCCGCACTACGACCCGAAGATGGTCCTGCAGCTCGTACACCATCCGCGCGACTACGAGCAGTGGCCGGCGTACGACGCGATCCGCGTGCCGACCCTGTGCCTGCGGGGCGAGCGCTCGGATCTGCTGCTGCCCGGCGTCGCGCAGGCGATGCGCGAGCGCGGTCCGCGCGCCGCCGTGGTGACCATTCCGGGCTGCGGCCATGCACCCGCCCTGAACGTGCCGGAGCAGCTCGGCCTGGTGCAGCGCTTCCTGGAG
>DASQYN010000335.1:0-2555 GCA_035639215.1 Burkholderiales bacterium | reverse complement strand
CACGGCGAGCCGTTCTTCGTGGGGCAGCGCCTCGAGGATGTAGGCGATGTCGGCAGGATGCAGCGCATCCAGGCGGCCGCGCAGCTCGGGCTTCGCATCTCCTCGCGCGAGCAGCGCCTGGACCTCGCGCAGCGTCGTCTGCAGGTCTTCCAGCTCGAGCCGCGCCAGCGCTTCAGCCATGTGCGGAGCCTATCAGCGCCCCTCGTTCGGCGGAATTTGCGCCGATGGCATGCGCTCGAGGATGGTGTCGACGCGGCCGGCGAGATAAGCCGTCAGGCGGCCGTGGTCGTAGCGCCGCGGGCTCGGCAGGATGGCGGCGAGCCACGCCGCCTGCTCGGGCGAAAGCGCCGACGCCGAAACGCCGAAATGGTGGCGCGCCGCGGCTTCGGCGCCGAACACGCCTTCGCCCCACTCCGCCGCGTTGAGGTACAGCTCCAGGATGCGGCGCTTGGACATCACCTGCTCCATCATCCAGGTGATGATCGCCTCCTCGCCTTTGCGCAGCCAGGAGCGCTCGCCCGAGAGAAACAGGTTCTTCGCGAGCTGCTGGCTGATCGTCGATGCCCCCGCGACGACGTGGCCACGCCGCTCGTTCTTCACCATCGCCTTCTGGATCATTTCCCAGTCGAAGCCCTCGTGGTCGAGAAAGCGGGCGTCCTCCGCGGCGACCACGGCGCGCTTGAGGTTGGCCGAGATCCGCTCGTAGGGCAGCCATTGCCGCTCCAGCCGCGCGCGCGGGTTCTTCTCGCGCAGCGCCTGCAGCCGGTGCTCCATGAAGGCCGTCGACGAGGGGTCGACCTCGCTCCAGTAGAGGATGTGGCCGAAGAACCAGAGCTGCGCCAGCACGAAAGCGACGACCAGCGCGCCCAGCGTATAGCTGAAGGCCTTCCAGGCGATGACGAGCGCCCGCAGGCGCCTCCAGCTACGCGCCACGCAACTCGGCGAGCACGGCGCGGGTATCGGGTCGCACGCCCCGCCAGACGAGAAAGGACTCCGCGGCCTGCTCGACGAGCATGCCGAGCCCGTCGCAGGCGCTCGCGCCGCCGCCGCGCGCCGCGGCGAGGAAAGCCGTGTCGCGCCCGTACACCATCTCGTAAGCGAGCATGCCGGACGAGAAGAGTTCGGCCGGAAGCGGCAGCGCGGCATCCTGCAATCCCGCCGAGGTCGCGTTCACCACGACGTCGAAGCGCTCGCCGGCGAGCTCGGCATAACCGCAGGCTTGCGCCGGCGGGAAGCGCCCTGCCAGCTCGCGAGCCCTTTCTACGGTCCGATTGGCGATGACCAGGCGGCCGATGCCGGCGCCGAGCAGCGCACCGACGACGCCGCGCGCCCCGCCGCCGGCGCCGAGGAGCAGGACGCGTCTGCCGCGCAGTCCATAGCCCTGGTTCGCTTCGATGTCGCGCACCAGCCCGGCGCCGTCGGTGTTGTCGCCGAAAATCGGATCGCGCAGGATGAGCGTATTGACGGCCTGCGCGGCGAGCGCCCGGGCGCTCGTCTCGGCGCAAAGGCGAAATGCCGCTTCCTTGTGGGGAAGCGTTACGTTCAGCCCCTTGCCCCCGGAGCGATAGAACGCCTCGACGGCCGCTCCGAAGCCCGCCGCGTCGGCGTCGATGCGGCCGTACTCGAGGTCCTGCCGCGTGGCGGACGCGAAACGGGCATGGATCCAGGGTGACTTGGAATGCGCCACCGGATGGCCGATGACCGCGTAGCGATCCGCCATGCGCGCTGCGCTCCTACTCGGTCCAGAGCTTGTCGCCCTGTCCAAAGAACCACGTGCGGGTGATGACGAGGAGATCCGTGTCGCGGCGGATGTCCGGCGGAAAGGGCGCATAGGGGCTCGCCATGCGCACGATCTTGAAGGCGGCGGCGTCGAGTACTTTGAGCCCCGAGGACCGGTCGAGCTCGATGGCGGCGACGCTCCCGTCGGGGCGCAGGGTAACGGTGAGACGCAGATTGCCGTAGATCCTGCCGCGCGCTTCGGCCGGGTAGTTCAGCGTGCCCATGCGCTCGACCTTCGCGCGCCAGTCCTCTTCGTACTGGGCGAAACGGTACTCGGCGGCATTGGCGCCGATGAACTTCTTGCGCGGGCGCTTCTGATATTCGTCGAGTTGCCGGGCGATCTGCGCCTGCAGGCGCAGCGCTGCGAGCGAGAGGTCGGCGAGGTCGCGGCCACTGGGCTGCGGCGGAGCGGGCTCGGGCTTTTCGACGCTCGGCGGCTGCGGCCGCACGCGCGCCGCCGATTCGCGGGCCTGCGCGAGGAGCTCCTGCTGCCGCGCCTCGAGCTCGCGCACGCGACGCTGGGCATCGGCGAGGTCCTTGCCCGGCCGTCGCGGTTCCGTGACGGGAAGCGGCGTCTTCCTATGCCGGCGCTCGTCGACATTCCCGCCGCGGTCGAGGTTCGCCTGGGCTAGCACGTCGGGGCGGCTTGGCCGCTCGCGCGTCTTCGCGTTCACCAGTACCACCTCGAGGCGCGCTTCCGGCTGGGGACGCAGCAACTGCTGGGGCACCTTGAAGTGCATTGCAAGCGCCATGGCATGCACGAGCACCGACACGCC
>DASQYN010000334.1:0-17930 GCA_035639215.1 Burkholderiales bacterium | reverse complement strand
ATGGTGATGCGAACCCACATGTCGTGGACCGGCAGGCCGGCGCGGCGCACGCCGGTCTTCAGGCGGTAATCGTGGTTCTTGACGTCGCTGAGATGCGCTTCGATGTCCCAGAGGCCGTCGGCGCGCTTGTAGCCTTCGTAGCGCACGCGGCGAGTATGGGTGAGCTCGCGCTCGACCTCGGGGACCGGCAGGGGCATGGGCGCGCATTCTAGCCGAAGCGCGAAAGGCGCCGCACCGGGCATAATCGTCGTGCATGGCCCGGGTCGGCGTGATCGGCGGCGGCGCTTTCGGCACCGCGATGGCGTGCGTGCTTCGCCGCTCGCAGCACCAGGTGTGCCTGTGGGCGCGCGAGCCGGAAGTCGTGACCGCGATCAACGAGCAGTGCGCCAATCCGCTGTTCCTCGCCGGCGTGACCCTCGACCCCGGCATTCGCGCGAGCGCCGATCTCGCCGAGGCCGTGCGCGAAGCCGATTTCCTCCTCATGGCCGTCCCGGCGCAGCACGTCCGGGCCGTGGCGCTCCTCCTGCGCCCGGCTCTCGCGGATGGCACGCCGGTCGTGAGCTGCTCGAAAGGCATGGAGCGCGCGAGCTGCGCCCTCATGCCCGAGGTGCTCGCCGAAGCGCTGCCGCACGCGCGCATCGCGATGCTTTCGGGGCCTTCTTTCGCGCGCGAGATCGCCGGCGGGCTGCCCTGCGGCGTCGCCCTCGCCTGCGCCGAGACCGGGCTCGCACGAGAGCTGGCGGGAGAAATCGCCAATCAGCGCTTCTGCGTGCATCCGGGCGACGACGTGGTCGGCACGGCGATCGGCGGCGTGATGAAGAACATCGTCGCCATCGCCTGCGGCGTCGCGGCCGGACGGCGCCTGGGAGAGAACGCGCGCGCCACGCTGCTCTCGCTCGGCCTCGCCGAGACGGTACGCTTCGGGCAGGCCAAGGGCGCGCGCAGCGAGACGTTCCTCGGGCTCGCCGGCGCGGCTGACATGATGCTCACCGCCGCCAGCCTGCAGTCGCGCAACACGTCGCTCGGCGTCGCGCTCGGCGAAGGCCGGCGCCTGGAAGACGTCCTCGCCGCCCGACGCGAAGTCACCGAAGGCGTCGCTTCGGCCGAGGCCGTCGTCGCGCTGGCACGGCGCCTCGGCGTCGAGATGCCGGTCGCTCGCGCGGTCGACGAGGTCGTGAACCGCGGCGCCGGCCTGGACGCCGCGGTGGCGCGCGTCATGGCGCGCGCGGCGCTCGGCTAGAATTTTTTCCATGCGCTACGTGCTTGCTCTCGACCAGGGGACGACGAGCTCGCGCGCGCTCCTCTTCGACGAGGAGGGCAACGCCGTCGCTTCGGCGCAGCGCGAGTTCTCCCAGTTCTACCCTCAGCCCGGCTGGGTGGAGCACGATGCGAAGGAAATCTTCCGTACGCAGCGCGACGTCGCGCGCGAGGTCTTCCAGAAGAAGCGCGTGCCGCTGAAGAGCGTCATGGCGATCGGCATCACCAACCAGCGCGAGACGACGCTGCTCTGGGACCGGCAAAGCGGCGAGCCGCTCGGCAACGCGATCGTCTGGCAGGACCGGCGCACGGCAGCGATGTGCCAGGAGCTGCGCGAAACGGGCGCCGAGGGCATGGTGCGCCAACGGACCGGCCTCGTCATCGATCCGTATTTCAGCGGCACGAAGATCGCCTGGCTGCTCGAGAACGTCCCGGGTGCGCGCGCCCGGGCGGAGCGCGGCGAGCTCGCCTTCGGCACGGTGGACACCTGGCTGGTGTGGCAGCTCACGGGAAACCGCACGCACGTCACCGACGTCTCGAACGCCTCGCGCACCCTGCTCTTCAACATCCATACGGGCGACTGGGACGACGAGCTGCTGCGGCTGCTGCGCGTTCCCCGCGCGCTGCTTCCCGACGTGCATCCCTCGGCGCACGCCTTCGGCCTCGTCCCGGCCTCGCTGCTCGGCGAGCCGCTCGTCATCGCGGGGGTCGCGGGCGACCAGCAGGCGGCGATGTTCGGCCAGGCCTGCCATCGCAAGGGCATGGCGAAGAACACCTATGGCACCGGCTGCTTCATGCTGCTGCACACCGGCGAGCGCGTCGTGCCCTCGCAGCACGGCCTCGTCGCCACCGCCTGCGCGCAGACGCGCGAGCGCGAATACGCGCTCGAGGGCAGCGTGTTCATCGCCGGCGCGGTCGTGCAGTGGCTGCGAGACGAGCTCGGCTTCTTTAGCTCGTCGCGGGAGATCGAAGCGCTCGCCAACTCGGTGCTCGATCCCGGGGGCGTGTTCGTGGTGCCCGCCTTCACGGGGCTCGGCGCGCCGTACTGGGATCCGCACGCGCGCGGCGCGATCATCGGGCTGACCCGGGGCAGTTCGAAAGCGCATATCGCGCGGGCCGCGCTGGAATCGATCGCCTATCAGAGCGCCGAGGTACTGGACGCCATGCAGAAGGACTCGGGCGAGCGACTCTCCGAGCTGCGCGTGGACGGCGGCGCTTCCGCCAACGATCTGCTGATGCAGTTCCAGGCCGACCTGCTCGGCGTGCCCGTGCTGCGTCCCAAGGTGCTCGAAACCACGGCGCTCGGCGCCGCCTACCTCGCCGGGTTGACGGTCAGCCTGTGGAAATCGCGCGAAGAGCTGGCCTCGCACTGGCGCGCCGACCGCCGCTTCGAGCCGCAGATGCGCCGCGACGAGGCGGAGGCCCGCCTCGCGCGCTGGCGCGAGGCCGTGCAGCGCAGCCTGAAGTGGCAGCGATGAGCGGGTGCTGAAGCAGACGCTGGCGATCGGGCTCACGCAGACCGTCGCGTGGGCCTCCTCGACCTATCTTCCGGCGATTCTCGCCGTGCCGATCGCGAAGGATCTCGGCATCGCGCCGGCCACCGTGTTCGGCGCCTTCTCCGTCTCGCTCGTCGTCATGGCGCTCGCCGGCCCGCCGGTGGGCCGCGCCATCGACCGGCATGGCGGGCGCGGCCTCCTCGCCATTTCCAACCTGGTCCTCGCGTTGGGCCTGGTCCTGCTCGCCGCGTCGCCGGGCTCTCTGATGCTGTTCGGCGCCTGGGGCGTCCTCGGCCTCGGCATGGCGCTCGGGCTCTACGATGCCGCCTTCGCAACGCTGGTGCGGCTGCACGGCGCGGACGCGCGGCTGCCGATCACCGGCATCACGCTCATTGCCGGCTTCGCGAGCACCGTGGGCTGGCCGCTCACCGCGTACCTTGCGGCGCACGGCGGCTGGCGCACGGCCTGCGTCGCCTGGGCGGCGATCCACATCGTCATTGCGCTGCCGATCAACCTGCTCTTCGTCCCGGCTACCGGTGCGCCGCCCGAGCCGCGGCGCGCCATGCCGTCTTCCGAGGAAAGAAAGGCGCAGACCGCGGCGATGCCGCTGCTCATCGCATTCGCCGCGACGACGGCGTTCGTCACGTCCGCCATGGCGGCGCATCTTCCCGGCCTGCTGGTGGCGATGGGAGCGAGCGGTGTCGTCGCGATCGGCGCCGCGTCGCTGCTCGGCCCGGCGCAGGTCTTCGCGCGCATCGTCGAGATCGCGGCGGCGCGCCGTTACCGGGTGCACCCGCTGGTTCCCGCGCGCGTCGCTACAGCGCTTCATCCCGTCGCCTGCCTCGTGCTCGCCGCCTTCGGCGGCGGCGCGGCGCCGGCGATCGCATACGCCTTGCTCCATGGCGCCGGCAATGGGCTGATCACCATCGTGCGCGGAACGCTGCCGCTCGCGCTGTTCGGGCAGGCGGGCTACGGCGAGCGCCAGGGGGTGATCGCCGTGCTCGCGCGCGCCATGCAGGCGGCGGCGCCGTTCTCATATGCGTGGGTGCTCTACAACGTGGGACCCGGGGCGGCGATCGGCCTGACCGCGGCGCTCTCGCTCGCCGCGCTCGGCACGCTCCTTGCGCTCAGGCCTTCAGCTGATCCTTGAACTTGCGCAGCACCTGCTCGCGCAGCTCGGGCGAGGCTTTCACCACTGGCGGGAATTCGCCCAGCATCTCGTAGGGACGGCAGGCGTCGATCAGGCCGCGCGAGTTCCACGTCGTCCCCTTGGGCAGCCGCGGGTCGAGCGGCCCGCTCCACGTGCGGCGCACGATGTCGATGTCCTCGGCCGGGTCGCAGCGCGTGCACATCGCCCAGATCACTTCGTCCAGATTCGTCGGATCGACGTCGTCGTCAACGACGACCACGAAGCGCCCGAGGTAGGAGCCCGACTGGCAGCTCGCCGCGAGCAGCGCCGCCTGCTTCGCATGGCCGGCGTACGCCTGCCGGATGGCGATGACGTTGAACATGCGCGCGCAGCCCGCCTCGTGAACCCAGACGCCTTGGACGCCCGAGAGCCCGGCGCGCTCGACCTCGTCCCAGATCATGCCGGCCTTCATCACGCACTTCGAATACGAGAAATCGGAAGGCGGCACCATCGGGCAGGCGAGCGACAAAATCGGCTCGCGGCGATGGTAGACGCGTTCGACGCGCACCACCGGCTGCTCGGACCGGCCGCCGGCGTAATAGCCGGTGAACTCGCCGAAGGGGCCTTCGGCCATCGTCTCGCCCGGATGCATCACGCCTTCCAGGACGATCTCGGCGTGCGCCGGCATCGGCAGCCGGTAGACCTCGCTTTCGATCACGTCGTACGGCAGGCCGCGGTGGCCGGCGGCATAGTCGTACTCGGAGAGGCCGAAGCGGATTTCGTTGCCGCCGGCGAGGAACAGCAGCGGATCGTGGCCGAGGCTGATCAGCACCGGGCAGGGCTTGCCATCGCGGAAATACTTCTCGCGGATCTGGCGGCCGTGCTTTCCCGGCGACATCCAGAGTCCCACGCGATCGCGCCCCTGCACCATGGACCGATAGGTGCCGCAGTTGACCCAGTTCTCCTCCGGGTCGCGCATGATGACGAGGTCGTCCGTGCCGAGGTAACGCCCGCCGTCGTGCTCATGCAGCCGTGGCGCCGGAAACTTCAAGACATCTATCTCGGCACCGGAAACCACGTTTTCCAATATGGGGCCCCGGCTGACGACCCGCGGCGGAATCGGCCGGTGCGTCTTCATCCGGTCGCGATAGGCGCGCACCACATCGAGCGGATGCGAAGGCACCGGAAAGCCGAGCACGATGGCGAGCCGGCGCATCGAGTTGGTCGTTCCCGAGACCGCGCGAAAATCTCGCGGATAGCCCGGGATGTCCTCGAACAGCAGGGCCGGCGGGTTCGGCTGCCGATACACGATCTCGGCGAGCGTGCCCATCTCAAGGTCCCAGCTCGCGCCCCGGATGCGCTGCAGCTCGCCCGAGCTCTCTATGCGCGCCAGCGCCTCGCGCAGGTCCGCATGCGGCGCCGCATACGCGTTCCAGCCGCTAGAAAGTTCCGCGGAAAGCGTCTTGCCCATGCTGGTAGTTCATGTTGGTGACGGCATGGTTGCGGTTGACGAGCGGCCGCGCAAAGAGACGGTGTTTCAGGCTTCTCACCTCGTGCTCGATCTGGAAGAGCTTGCGCGCGTCGCGCGGATCGACGATCCACTGGAAGCGCCATTCGGCCTCATCGGTCTCCATGGTGACGAGGCCGCGCTCCTTGAGCCAGCGGTAGGGGCTGGAGAAATCGGCGATGTAGACCTGGATGTGGTGGCCGTCGTATTGCGGCAGCGCCGCGCTCGTCTCGGTGAACATCAGCTTCTGGCTCTTGCCGACCCGAACGACCGCCCTTCCGCCCTTGGCGCGCGCCGGCGCCTTCATCACCTCGGCGTAAAAGCGCGCGATGCCCTCCGCCGTGTCCGGCGACACGTCGAAGTCGACATAGGCCAGGCCGAGCTGCGTCGGTCCGTATTCCGGCGCAGGCGCGTGGCAGCGAATGCGCGTGCCCCACGGGTCGACGGCTTCGACCGCGCCTTCCTTCTCCTTCCACGCGAACTGCGTCTTTCGCTCCGGGATGACGCGCTGCATCTCGCGGCCGGCGTGCTCGAGGCGCTTCTTCAGGTCCTCGAGGCTCGGCACGACGAAGCCGGCCGTGCCGCGCAGACGCTCCGCGCGCGGCGGCACGGCGCGGCTGGGCATGTGCACCTGGGTGCGCCCGAAGTTGAGCCAGATGTTCTCCAGCCCGGGAAACATGTACGGATCGCGCGTCGCGCCGAGGCCGACCACATAGAACAGCACCGCGAGGCGCTGGTCGTCGATCACGCAGTTGAAGTGCTCTAGATGCACTAGGTTGCCGACGTCCTGCGTCGTGCGGTCGTAGGACTTGAGCGTTTCCGGAGCGTTCATGCGCCTAGTGTATTCCCCAGACCCGCGCCGCGAAATCGGGATAGTCGGCCGCCACCAGCCGGGCGACCGGGCCCCGTAGCAGCTCGAGCTCGTCACCGTCCGGCGGCGGCGTCAGCGGCGCGTCCTCCGGCGCGTCGAAGTCGAAGCCGGTAATCGCCCGAATGTCCACCGCCTGGTGCCGGCTTTCCAGGCGGAAGCGGCGCCTGTCCTTCTGCCAGGAAAAGAGCGCCATGCCGGTCACCAGCGCGCGCGGATCGCCGCGGGCGGACACGAACTCGACCCGGGGGACGAGGGTGCGCCGCGAGTGCTCCTCGCGGAAGAGGATCGTGTGGGGAACCATCGGATACATGAATGCGGAGCCGAAGGAGCCGGGGAAACGCCTGCCGTCGGCGCGCACCAGATTGATCGCGGCCGTGCCGTCGATCTGCACGCCGCCGAGAAAGAAGGTGTCGATGCGGCCCTGGCCGGCGAGATCGAAGAGCTCGCGCGAGCCTTCGGTGAAGGGGTTGGCGGAGCGGCGCTGTTGGAGCGAGACGCGGAAGCCGGGATGCCTGGCTTGGTAGAGAAAGGCGCCGGTGGCGGGAATCGGCGAGGAAGCGCCGATCGCCGCATGGCGCGCCCCCTCGAGGAGCCGCGCGATCACGCAGGCGAGCAGTTCTTCCTTGGCGTAAGGACCCATTGGTCGAGATAGCGCTGGAATCCCTCCGCGCTCTTCGCCGCCTTTGCATAGTGCGAGATGTGCAGGTCATCGATGCCGTAGCGCCCCGGCATGGCGAGCGGCCAGGCGCCGCGCTCGGCCCTGGCGGTCGCGCTGACATAGACCGAAGACACCACGCCGGGCGCCAGCAGCTCGTCCTCCAGCATGTCGCCCTTGCGCATTTCCTCGAACGTGACGAGTGTCGCCTTCGCGGCGTGCGCGGCGGTGGCGAGCTCGCGGCGGCGCCCGACCCAGACGTTGCCTGCCTCGTCCGCCCAGCGCGCGTGGAAGAGCGCGACATCGGGCCGCAGGGCCGGAACGATCAGCAGGTTGTCGACGACCTTCCAGTCGTCGCGCGCCTTCACGAGGTCGGAGCCGAGGATGCCGCCGATCGGCATGTAGGGCACCCCCTTCTCGGCCGCCTGCAGGGCGGTGTGGATGGCCGGACAGGTGGCGTCCTTCACTCGTATCAGGCCCTTTTCGACGGCCTCGGTGAAGCGCGGCGCGAGCCCCGCCTCGCCGAGCGACACGGCGCTCGTCTCGACCTCCGCGACGCAGCCGGCGCCGATGAGCAGGTCCGCCGCGAGGCCGAGGATCGGCACGCCGAGCAGGCGCAGGCCTTTCGCCTTGCGGCGGATCAGGGCGCGCACGACCTCCATCGCCACCAGCGAATAGTCGGGCGGCAACGCGAGTAGCGCTGCGTCCGGAATCGCCTTCGCCAGCGCTTCGACGTTCAGGCAGTGCCGCCTACCGTAAGGCCTTCGATCTTCAGCGTCGGCTGGCCGACGCCCACGGGAACGCTTTGGCCTTCCTTGCCGCAGGTGCCGATGCCGGTGTCGAGCGCGAGGTCGTTGCCGATCATGCTGACGCGCGTGAGCGCATCCGGGCCGTTGCCGATCAGCGTGGCGCCTTTCACCGGAACGGTCACCTTTCCGTTCTCGATGAGGTACGCCTCGGCCGCGGAGAAGACGAACTTGCCGTTGGTGATGTCCACCTGGCCGCCGCCGAAATTCGTCGCATAGAGGCCGCGCCGCACGCTGGCGAGGATTTCTTTCGGGTCGTGCACCCCGGCGAGCATGTAGGTGTTGGTCATGCGTGGCAGCGTGAGGTGGGCGAACGACTCGCGTCGCGCGTTGCCGGTGAGCGGCATCTTCATGAGGCGCGCGTTCAGGCTGTCCTGCAGGTAGCCGCGCAGCACACCGTCCTCGATGAGCACGTTGCGCCGGGTCGGCGTGCCTTCGTCGTCCACCGTGAGCGAGCCGCGCCGCCCGGGCAGCGTGCCGTCGTCGACGACGGTCACGCCGCGCGCCGCGACGCGCTGGCCGAGACGGCCCGAGAAAGCCGAGCTGCCCTTGCGGTTGAAGTCGCCTTCGAGGCCGTGGCCGACCGCCTCGTGCAGCAGCACGCCGGGCCAGCCGGGTCCGAGCACGACGGTCATCGTCCCTGCCGGCGCGGGCCGCGCTTCGAGGTTGACCAGCGCCTGCGAGACCGCCTGACGGGCGTAGCCGTCGAGCACTTCTTCGCTGAAGTGCGAATAGTCGGTGCGACCCCCGCCGCCGGCCGTGCCGCTCTCGCGGCGGCCGTTCGCTTCGGCGATGACCTGCACGGAAAGGCGTACGAGCGGACGCACGTCCGCGGCGATCGCGCCGTCGGCGCGCGCGATCAGCACGACCTCGTATTCGCCGCCGAGGCTGGCCATGACCTGCGACACGCGCGGGTCGAGCGTGCGGCACTTGCGCTCGAGGCGCTCGAGGAGCTGCACCTTGTCGGGCGCCGGCAGCGAGGCGATGGGATCGATCGCGCCATAGAGCGGCGCCGGCACGGCTCGGCTGGCGCTCTTCACGCGCCGCGCCTGGCCAGCCGCGGCGATCGCGCGCGTCACCCGCGCCGCGTCCTGCAGCGCACCGAAGCTGATCTCGTCCGAATAGGCGAAGGCGGTCTTCTCGCCGCACACCGCGCGCACGCCGACGCCCTGCTCGATGTTGAAGCTGCCCGACTTGACGATGCCCTCTTCCAGGCTCCATCCCTCGGAGCGCGAGTACTGGAAGTACAGGTCGGCGTAGTCCACCTTGCGCGTCGCGAGCGTCCCGAACACGCGTGCGAGCTTCGCCTCTTCGAGGTCGAAGGGGGAGAGAAGGGTGGTCTTCGCGGTTTCCAGGATCAATGCAGTCTCCGGTTCAGGTTGGCCGGCAGCGCGGCCCGAACCTCGCGCACGCGCTCGAGGTCGATCTCTGCAAGCACGATGCCTTCGCCCTCGGCGCGCATCGCCAGCACCTCGCCCCAGGGATCGACGATCATGCTGTGGCCGTAGGTGCGCCGTCCGGTCGGATGGCGCCCGCCCTGCGCCGGCGCGACGACATAGGCCTGGTTCTCGACGGCGCGAGCGCGCAGCAGCGTCTCCCAGTGCGCCGCGCCGGTCGGTACCGTGAAGGCCGACGGGACGAGCATCGCATCGAACTCGCCGACGCGCCGATAGAGCTCGGGGAAGCGCACGTCATAGCAGACGGAAAGCGCAAGGCGTCCGAAGGGCGTGGCCAGCGCGACCGGCGCTTCGCCGGGCTCGAGCGTGCGCGCCTCGTCGTGCCGCTCGTCGCGACCGTCGAAGCGGAAAAGGTGCATCTTGTCGTAGCGCGCGACGCGCTTGCCGGCATCGTCATAGACCAGACAGGCGCTGCGAGTGCGCATCGGGTCAGCACACGATATGGGGACGGTGCCGCCGACAATCCAGACCCGCTGCTCGCGCGCCGTGCGGGAAAGGAAGTCCTGGATCGGCCCCGTCCCGTCGGGCTCGCGCGCCTTGACCTTGTCGGTCTCGTGCCGGCCGATCAGGTAGAAGTTCTCCGGGAGCGCGACCAGCCGTGCGCCGGCCGCGACGGCGGCGCGCACCAGCCGCCCGGCGGCGGCCAGGTTTTCCTCCACCTCGGGCCCGGAAACCATCTGGACGGCGGCAATCGGCGTGCTCATTGCGATTGCGCCTCGCTCGGCCGGCCGGGCGGATTGAGCCGCACGACCTGCGGCTCGGTCCAGCTGCCGGTCACGGAGAAGTCGTGGGCGAAGATCTGGCCGAGCGGATCCTTCAGCGCGCGCTGCGCGAGCGCCGCCGTCACCCCGACCACCGGATTGACGATGCCGATCACCGTGGACGCGGAGTCGCCGAGTCCCGGCACGATGCGTACCCGCAGATCCTGCGTCTCGCGGGCCAGGTCCGCGGTTCCCGACATCTGCACCTCGGCAGCCGGCCCGCGCATGTGGAATTCGTCGATGTGCATCAGCCCGCGCTCCACCCGCGAGCGGGCGCCGATCTCGTCGAAGCGGAAGCCCTTCGAGAAGACGTCGCGGAAGTCGAGCGCGACGCGCCGCGGCAGCGCCTGCAGGCTCATGAGCGCGACCAGCTTGCCCAGGCCGGGATCGATCTCGAGGAACTGCCCGTCCCCGGCGCTGAGCGCCAGCTCGCCCGAGAGGCTCGCCGCATCGAAGGCCGCCGGCTCTCCGTCCCAGCTCGCCGATCCCTGCAGGTGCGCCGTGCCGCCGGCGACCAGCGCGCCGTAGCCGATGCGCCCGAGCATGGCCCCGGCATCGCGCGCGTCGAGCGCAAAATCGAGCACCGTGCGCGTCTTCGCGCCGCCGCGCCACCACGCCTTCGCCTGCAGCGTCGCATCGGGGTTCGCCATGGTCAGCTTGTCGATGCGCCAGTCCGCGCCGTCGGGCTGGGCGACGAGCTCGACGCGGCCGAGCGCCTTGCCGTGCACGCTGAAGCGATCGGCAACGAAATCCACGGCGGGCAGCGCGCCAGGCTTGATCGGGGCCGCGCCGGTTGCCGGCGCATCGGCCGGGACGTCGAAGCGCGTCAGGCGGGCGATCAACCGGCCGCTCGCCTGCGGCCGATACGCGAGCTCGCCCTCCAGCTCGGCCGCCGTCACCGTCGCCGACCAGCCCGGCGAAGCGTTCGACGCGCGCAGCGCGACGTCGTTGAAGCGCTTTCCGTAGGCCTGCAGGCGCTGCAGCTTCACGTCGACGAGCACGCTCGTCGGCACCGCGTCGCCCGGGTCCGCCGCTAGCATCGCGCGCCAGGCGTCGAGATCGAGCGACGGCAGCGTTCCCTGCACCGACACGCCGCGCGGCGGCAGCCGCACCGTCTGGCCGCCGGTCGGACCGAGCCAGACGCCGGCGCGCTCGAGCTCGAGCGCACCGTTCGCCCCGGAGCGCATCGCTTCGATCATGATCCGCCTGCCGAGCGCGGCGAGGATTCGCTCGCGCGCGCCCGCCTCGGTGGTGCGAAACTCCACGTGCAGCGGCAGCGACTCGTCGGCGGTCTTGGCAAACGGGGCGGGCAGCGCGCTCGCGAGGCCGCGCAAGGAGGATTCGACGACCAGCCGGCCTCCGCCGTCGCGAAGCGAAAGGCCGGCGGTGTAGCCGGTGCGCCCGGAAAGACGCTCGCGCCACGGCGCCGGCAGCTCGATGAGCGCCTGCGGCGCGGCTTCGCCGCGGGCGGCGAATTCGAGGGCGTCGCTGCTGCGCGTGCCGCCGGAGAACGCGATCGGACCGCCGAAGAGCTGGCCGCGCACTTCCTCGGCGGTGAAGCTCGCTTGCGTGAAGTGCAGCCGGCCCGCCGCCCGCTCGATCGACGGCAGTCGGGGATGAAGCTGCAGCGTATTCGCGGTGAAGTCATAGTCGCCCGCCACGCGACTCGCGGGAAGGCGGGCCAGCGGCAGCTCGAGCGCCAGCCGCAGGCGGCCTTCGCCGCTCGCCGTGATGCGCTCGGTGAATCCCGAGGTCATCTGCCGCACCGGCGAGGACGCGATGTATTTCAGGAACTCGGCCGTCGGGCCGCGCGCCTCGCCGCTGACCGAGAGCTGCGGGTCGCGCGAGCCGAGATTCGGAATGCCGACGTGAACGCTGGAGAGCCGCGCGCCGAGAATCGCACCGCTGCGCCCGACGATGTCCATGCCGCTTCGCTCGAAGCGCAGGTCGGCGTCGATCGCCTCGATGTGCGGCCAGCCCTCGGCGTAGCTCAGCGCGCCGTTCCGCACGTGCGCCGTGACCAGGAACTGGCCAAGCGCCGGATCGACATAGGGAAAATCGGCCAGGTTGCCGCGCAGGCGCAAGTGCACGTCGCTCGCCTGCCCGCCGAGGATGCCGTCGACCAGCCACTGCCGCGGCTTCTCGCCCATGATGCTCGCGAGCGGCAGGTAGCGCGCGACGCGTCGCGCGTCGGCGCGGTCAAGCGTCGCCGAAAGGTCGATCGCGCCCGGGCCCGGGCCGCTCCGCGTGAATGCGCCGAAGGCGCTGCCGCTCAGGTCGGCGTTCGCAAAGCTCACCGAGGTAATCCGCGCGCTGGTGCGCCCCGCCTCCTGCTGCCAGTCGATCTGTCCGGAAAGCGAATCGAAGGCGATGCGCGGCTCGGGAAAAACGCTCGGCAGGTCGATCTCCGCATTGCGCGCCTGAAGGAAGACGCGCCCGCCGGCCTGCGTCGCCTCGAGCGTGCCGGCGAGATGCGCGAACCCCGGGACGGCGCCGTACGCCTTCATGCCGAGCTCGGCGAAGCGGCCGCGTGCCTCGAAACGCCGCGGCGCCGCCGCCGGCCCGACCCATTGGTAGCTCGCATCGGCGAGCTGGCCGCGCGGTTCGAGGGCCTCGACGCGCGCCGCAAGCGGGATCGGCAGCGGCACCGCTCGGACGAGGCGCGCGAGCGAGGCGAGCTCGACGGCATTGACGGCGACGGCGCCCCCGCCCGGCTGCCACGTCAGCTGGAAGTCGGTGGGACCAATCGTCGTGCCGTCGCTCGCGACGAGCGCGAGCTGGCGGCCGCTGAGCTGGTAGCCGTCGGCGAACGCTCGCCCCTGCAGGCGGCCACGCAGGAAATCGAGCTCGAGCGCCGGCAGCCCGGGATCGAGGACGAGCGCGACATCCGAGGCGACGACGTCGGCGGTGGCGGAGCGCCACGCGCCGTTCTCCAGCGAAGCCCAGAGGCGCAGCGCGCCGGTGCCGCGCACGAGGCCGGCCGGAAGATCGATCCAGGCCCGCCACGCGGCGAGATCAGCGGCGCCGAGCTGCGCGTAGACCCGACCCGTAAGATCGCCCGCGCCGCCGAACGAGCCGCCGGTCAGCTGCGCGCGCGCTTCGAGCCGGTCGCCGAGCTGCGCCGGCAGGCGCGCGCTGATGCCGAGCGAGTGACGATCGGCCTCGCTGCGCAGATGCACGTTCACGGCGGAAAGCTCGAGCGGCGGCGCATCCCGCGCCAGGTCGCGCCATTCGATCTCGGCGTTGCGGATCTCGATGTCGCCCTGGCCGAGCAGCCAGGCGGAAAAGCTGCCCGGGGTGGCGGCCGATCCCGCGGGCAGCGGGATGCCGGCGATCTCGAGCGCGCCGGCGCGGCTACGCCGCACCGCGAGCCGCGGGCCGTCGATCAGGACGGAGTGCAGCCGCAAGTCCCGATACAGGAGCGAGCGCCATGCGAGAATGTTGTCCACCGAAGGCAGGCGCAGCGCTTCGCGGCCTTCGGCGTCGTAGATGCGCACGTCGCTGAGCGTGATGCGCGGCCGCAATCCGAGCCAGTCGGCCTCGATGCGGCCGATCTGCACCGGCCGGCCGACCGCCGCCGCGACGCGAGCGACGATGTCGTCGCGATAGCGCTCGACATCGGGCAGCAGCCAGTAGCGCAGGCCGAGAAAGCCGAGGGCGAGCGCGATGAGCGCGGTCCAGGCGAGCCGCTCGAGCGCCCGCGCGAGCCGCCGGAAGGGGAAATTGGCGTTCAGAAGGGCATTCTAATCGACCTCGTCTCGCTCTCCCGCTTCGCCGCGCGCCTGATCGGCGCGCATCCGGCGCTTGCCTCGGAGCTCGACGCCGCCGCGCCGGCCTTCAGCCGGGAGGAAATGGCCGCTGCGCTGGCCGGCGCGGCCGACGAGGACGAAGCGTCGCTGAAACGCCGCCTGCGCCAGCTGCGCAACCGCGTGCTGCTGCGCACGATGGCGCGCGACGTCGCCGGGCGCGCGCCGCTGGAGGAGGCGTGCGCGGCGCTGAGCGACCTCGCCGAGCTCGAGATCGCCGCGGCGCTCGACTGGCTGCGCGCGGCCGACCTGGTGGTGGTGGCGATGGGCAAGCTCGGCGGACGCGAGCTCAACGTGTCCTCCGACGTCGACCTCGTCCTCTTGCATCCCGACCCGGCGAGGGCGCAGGCGCTCGAGCGGTCCGCGCGGGGACTGGTGCGTCTGCTTGCCGACAACACCGAAGACGGCTTCGCCTTCCGCGTCGACTTGCGCCTGCGCCCGTACGGCGACTCCGGACCGCTCGTCTGCAGCTTTGATTTCCTCGAGTCCTATTTCGTCGCCCACGGCCGGGAATGGGAGCGCTACGCCTGGATCAAGGCGCGGGCGCTCACCGGCGGCGCCGATGCCGCGCTGGCCGGCCTGGTGCAGCCGTTCGTGTTCCGCAAGTATCTCGACTACGCGACGCTCGCCGCCATGCGCGGCCTGCATGCCGAAGTGCGCCGCGACGTGGAGCGGCGCGAGCGCGCCGACGACGTGAAGCTCGGCCCCGGCGGAATCCGCGAGATCGAGTTCATCGCCCAGGCGCTGCAGCTCGTTCGCGGCGGCCGGGAGCCGGAGCTGCGGGCGCGGCCGACGCTGCCGGTGCTCGACCTGCTGGCAAGGCGGCGGCTCCTCCCGGCCGAGGCGGCGCGCGAGCTGCACGAGGCGTATGTCTTCCTGCGGCGCGTGGAGCACTGCCTGCAGTACCTCGACGACGCGCAGCGCCACGAGCTTCCGCGCGAAGACGAAGACCGACGGCGCGTCGCCGCCATGATGCGCGCTTCCGACTGGCCGGCCTGCGCGGCCGAGCTCGCGCGCCACCGCGCCAACGTGACCCGGCACTTCGAGAACGTCTTCGCCGAGCGCGGCGGCGAGCGCGGCGACGAGCCGTGGCCGGAGCATCCCCGGCTCAGCGCGCTGCGCGCGAGCCAGCGCTATGCGCTCCTGCCGGCCGATTCGCGCCGCCGCCTCGACCGCGTCATCCCGGCGCTCGGGCATGCCGCCGCCGCGACCGCCGATCCTCCGGCCACGCTCGCGCGCGGCGTCGACCTCATCGAGGCGGTCGCGAGCCGGGCGGCGTACCTCGCGCTCCTCGCCGAGCACCCGGAGGCGCTCGAGCGGGTGGCGCGCATCCTCTCCGCGTCGAGCTGGGCGGCCGAGTTCATCGCCCGCCATCCGCTGCTCCTCGACGAGCTGCTCGACGAGCGCCTCCTCACCGCGCCGCCGGACCTCGATGCCGTGGCCCGCGCCCTGCGTGCGCAGCTCGCCGCCCACGGCGGCGACACCGAGCGGCAGCTCAACCTCCTGCGCGAGACGCACCAGGCGCAGGTGTTCCGCCTGCTCGCGCAGGACCTGGCGGGGCTGCTCACGGTCGAGCGACTCGCCGATCATCTGTCAGCGCTCGCCGACCTGATGCTCGAGGTGACGCTCGAGTGCGCCTGGCAGGAGCTGCCGCGCCGGCACCGCGAAGGGCCGCCCCGCTTCGCCGTCATCGCCTACGGCAAGCTCGGCGGCAAGGAGCTCGGCTACGCCTCCGATCTCGACATCATCTTCCTCTACGAGGATGCGGCCGAGCAGGCGGGCGAGGTGTACGCCCGGCTCGCGCAGCGGCTCAACCGCTGGCTCACGAGCCGCACCTCCTCGGGAGCGCTTTTCGAGACCGATCTCGAGCTGCGGCCGAGCGGCGCGTCCGGCCTGCTCGTCTCCACGGTTGAAGCGTTCGCCCGCTACCAGGAGAAAAGCGCGTGGGTCTGGGAGCACCAGGCGCTCACTAGGGCGCGCTACAGCGCCGGCGATGCCCGGGTGGGCGCCGCGTTCGAGGCCATCCGGGAAAGCATTCTCGTGCGCGAAAGAAGCCTCGCCGACCTCGCCCGCGAAATCGCCGCGATGCGCGGGAAGATGCACGCGGCGCACCCGAACCGCAGCGGGCTCTTCGACCTCAAGCACGATCGCGGCGGGATGATTGACATCGAGTTCAGCGTGCAGTTTCTCGTGCTCGCCCACGCGCACCGCTTTGCGGGCCTGACGAAGAATCTCGGCAACATCGCGCTGCTCGGCATGGCGGGCGAGCTTGGCCTGCTCGACGCGGCGCTCGCCACGGCCTGCCAGGCGGCGTACCGGGACTACCGGCGCCGCCAGCACGCTTTGCGGCTGAACGGCGCCGCCTACGCGCGCGTGCCCCGCGAGGAAGTCGCCGCGCATCCCGAGGCGGTGCAGCGGCTGTGGGACGCGACTATTGCTTCACCGGCTTGACGTCCGGCGCGTCGGTGTCGAGCTTGCCCGAGAGCAGGCGCGCGCGCGCCGCCGCGGCGAGCGCCTCGTAGCGCTTGAGATAGGCGGCCAGCTGCGCCTCGTCGAGCTGCTCGAGATCGAGGATCGCGTTGTGCGCGCCCTGCGTTGCGCGGATCAGCTCGTCGAGCTTGATCTGAATCGCCGCCGTGTCGCGGTTCTGGGTGTTCTGGATGACGAACACCATGAGGAAGGTGACGATCGTGGTCGACGTGTTGATGATCAGCTGCCAGGTATCGCTGAAATGGAAAAGCGGCCCGCTGGCGCCCCAGACGAGCACCGCGGCGAGGGCGATCGCGAAGGCCGCGGGGCGGCCGACGAGCGTCGAGATGCTGCGCGCGAGACTGCCGAAGCGCAGCGAACCGACCGCGCCGGGCTCGATGTCGCGGATCGCGGTGCCGCTGCTGTCGAGTAGCGATGACACGAGGCCTCCTGTCGTAGCCGGCGTCACAGGGGTGAAGCAAAACCGGTGCCGCTACAAAGGCTCGCGAGGCGCCTTCGGCGCAGCCGCCGGGCTGAGCTCGGCGGTAAAGGCGCCGAGGGCCTCGATCACCGTATCGCGCACCAGGCTGTAGAGCACCCGCTGTCCCTCGCGCCGGCTCGCCACCAGCCCGGCGTTCTCAAGCACCGACAGGTGGCGCGACATGGCCGGGGCGCTGACCGCGAAGCGGCGCGCCAGCTCGCTGGTCGTGCTCGCCGACTGAGCGAGCGCCGCGAGAACGGCGCGGCGCGGCGCCGAGGCGAGGGCGTCGAAGACGCGGTCGAGATGCATCGCGGCGATGTTAACTGATTTATTAATAATCGAAATGTCGCGCGGCCTTGGCGGTTGTGGCTAGAATCGCCGCTCCACAGGCGAAGTCGCCAGGAAAAGGGAAGCGCATGGCACAGGGAAAGAAGGGCCCGCGCGGGCCGCTCTCGATGGCCGACCGCGACGGCTGGATCTGGTACGACGGCAAGCTGGTGCCGTGGCGCTCCGCAACGACGCACGTGCTGACGCATTCGCTGCACTACGGGCTCGCGGTGTTCGAAGGCGTGCGCGCCTACAAGACGGCGCTCGGCACGGCGATCTACCGGCTGAAAGAGCACACCGACCGGCTATTCGCCTCCGCGCACATCTACATGATGAAGATTCCCTATACCCGCGAGCAGCTGATGGAAGCGCAGCTGGAAGTGGTGCGCGCGAACGAGCACGAGGCGTGCTACCTCCGGCCGATCGCCTTCTACGGCTCCGAGAAGATGGGCGTCTCGCCGATCGGCGCCAAGGTGCACGTGGCGATCGCCGCGTGGCCGTGGGGCGCCTATCTCGGACCCGAGGCGCTCGAGAAGGGCATTCGCGTCAAGACCTCCTCGTATGCTCGGCACCACATCAATGTGACGATGGCGCGGGCCAAGATGTCGGGCACCTATCCGAACTCGGTGCTGGCGACGCTGGAAGCGACGCAGCACGGCTACGACGAGGGGCTGCTGCTCGACGTCGACGGCTTCGTCGCCGAAGGAGCGGGCGAGAACGTCTTCATCGTCAAGGACGGCAAGCTCTGGGAGCCCGAGCTCACCTCGGCGCTGACCGGCATCACGCGCGCCTCGGTCATCGAGCTGGCGGGCGAGCTGGGCTACGAGGTGCGCGCGAAGCGGCTCACGCGCGACGACATCTACATCGCCGACGAAGCGTTTTTCACCGGCACCGCCGCCGAGGTGACA
>DASQYN010000333.1:0-2464 GCA_035639215.1 Burkholderiales bacterium | reverse complement strand
GCCGTCGATCTGCGGCAGGCCGATGTCGAGGATTACCAGATCGAAGCGCTCCTGCGAGGCGGCGAGCACCGCCTGCTCGCCGCGCGAGGTGACGTCGACCGCATGGCCTTCGGCTTCCAGGATGCGGCGCAGGCCCGAGGCGAGCGGCGCGTCGTCTTCAACGATTAGGAGTCTCATCGGACACTTCGGAATAGTGAGCTGGGGCGGTTCGCATCATACGCTCCCCCACGCCATTACTCTGCATTTGCGCGGTGCTCTTAAGGCGTTCGGTCATAAGGCGGCTCTTGCCGGTCATAAGGCGCTTGGCTAGGATTCCTTCCCCACCCGGCAAATTCCACTTAGTCCCGCGAGGAGGAGGCCCCCGCAATGGTCAAGGTATCCATGAAAGTCAACGGCAAGCCGGTCTCCGCGGAGGTCGAGGCGCGCACGCTGCTCGTCACGTTCATCCGCGAGAACCTGCGGCTCACCGGCACGCACGTCGGCTGCGACACTGCGCAGTGCGGTGCGTGCACCGTGCACATGAACGGAAGAGCGATCAAGAGCTGCTCGATCGTCGCGATGCAGGCCGAAGGCGCCGACATCCTGACGATCGAAGGCGTCGCGAAGCCCGACGGGACCTTGCATCCCATGCAAGCCGCGTTCAAGGAGAACCACGGCCTGCAATGCGGCTTCTGCACGCCCGGCATGGTGATGAACGCGCTCGACTTCGCGAAGAACCATCCGAACCCGAGCGAGCAGGAAGTGCGCGAGAGCCTGGAAGGCAACCTGTGCCGCTGCACGGGCTATCACAACATCGTCAAGAGCATCATCGCCGGCGCGAAAGCCATGGCCGGCGGAAAGGCGTGACACCATGAACGCACCGCTGATTGGCGCCCGCGTCGCCCGCAAGGAAGACTATCGCTTCCTTACCGGCAGCGGCCAGTACACCGATGACGTAGCGCTGCCGAACCAGACCTACGCCGCCTTCGTGCGCTCGCCGCACGCGCACGCCGTGTTGACCTCGGTCAAGACCGATAAGGCAAAGAAAGCCGCGGGCGTGCTCGCCGTCTACACCGGCGCGGATCTCGCCGCCGCCAAGGTCGGCGGCCTGCCGTGCGGCTGGCTGATCACCGACGTCAAGGGCCAGCCGATGAAGGAGCCGCCGTACCCGCCGCTCGCGCAGGGCAAGGTGCGCCACGTCGGCGAGCGCGTCGCGGTGGTCATCGCCGAAACCGCGGCGCAGGCCAAGGACGCCGCCGAGCTGGTCGAGGTCGACTACCAGGTGCTGCCCGCCGTCGTCGATGCGAAGAAAGCGCAGTCGAGCAAGCCGCTCCACGACATTGCCGCGGACAACACCTGCTACGTCTGGGCGCTTGGCGACAAGCAGAAGGTCGATGAAGCGTTCGCGAAGGCCGCTCATGTGACGAAGCTCGACTTCGTCAACAACCGCCTGATCCCGAACGCCATCGAGCCGCGCTCGGCGAACGCCACCTACTCGCGCGCGGACGACTCCTACACACTTTACGTGGCGAGCCAGAACCCGCACGTCGAGCGGCTGCTGATGACCGCCTTCGTGCTCGGCCTGCCCGAGAGCAAGGTGCGCGTGGTGGCGCCCGACGTGGGCGGCGGCTTCGGCTCGAAGATCTACCTCTACCCCGAGGACGTGGTCGTCACCTGGGCGTCGAAGCAGCTGAACCGCTCGGTGAAATGGACCGCGGAGCGCTCCGAGTCCTTCGTCTCCGACGCCCATGGCCGCGACCACGTGACCACCGCCGAGCTCGCCATGGACAAGGACGGCAAGTTCCTGGCGATGCGCGTGCGCACCACTGCGAACCTCGGCGCCTACCTCTCCACCTTCGCTTCATGCATCCCGACGATCCTCTACGCGACGCTGCTCGCCGGGCAGTACACCACGCCGGCGATCTACTGCGAGGTAACGGCGGTGTTCACCAACACCGTGCCGGTCGACGCGTATCGCGGCGCCGGCCGCCCGGAAGCGACGTATGTGGTCGAGCGCCTGGTCGAGACCGCGGCGCGCGAGATGAAGATCGACCCGGCGGAGATCCGCCGGCGCAACTTCATCCGCAACTTCCCCTACCAGACGCCGGTCGCGCTGCTCTACGACACCGGCAACTACGACGCGACGCTGGATGCGGCGATGAAGCTCGGCGACGTCAAGAACTTCGCCAGCCGGAAGGCCGAAGCACTCAAGAGAGGCAAATTGCGAGGCCTCGGCTACGCCTGCTACATCGAAGCGTGCGGCATCGCGCCCTCTAACGTCGCCGGCGCCCTCGGCGCGCGCGCCGGCCTCTTCGAGGCGGGCGAGATCCGCGTCCACCCGACCGGCACCGTGACGGTGTTCACCGGCTCGCATGCGCACGGCCAGGGCCACGAGACGACTTTCGCGCAAGTGGTTGCCGATCGGCTGGGCTTGGGCATCGAGCAGGTCGAGGTCGTGCACGGCGATACCTCGAAGATCCTGTTC
>DASQYN010000332.1:0-5456 GCA_035639215.1 Burkholderiales bacterium | reverse complement strand
CCCGCGGCCGAGAAAGAGGGCGTGCTCCCGGCGGGCAAAGCGCTCTGCCCAGGCCATGATCGCCGGCTCGAGCGCCAGCACCGCGCGCAAGGCGCCGGGCAGGCGCCGCAGGGCGGCCAGGTGATGCGCTTCGTCCTCGGCGCGCAGCCGGCCGCGCTGCTTGGCCAGGGTCAGGGCGAAGATCAGGAGCGCCACCAGCTGGGTGGTGAAAGCCTTCGTCGAGGCGACGCCGATCTCCGGGCCGGCATGGGTCAGGAATTGCAGATCCGTCGCGCGCATCATGGCGCTCGAAGCGACGTTGCAGATGGCGAGCGAGCGCGCATGTCCCTTCGAGCGGGCGTGCTTGAGCGCCGACAACGTGTCGGCCGTCTCGCCCGATTGCGAGATGCCGACGACCAGCGCGCGCGGGTCGGAGACGCTCTCGCGATACCGGTATTCGCTCGCCACCTCAACGTTGCAGCGCACGCCGGCGAGCCCCTCGAGCCAATGGCGGGCCACCAGGCCGGCGTGGTAGCTCGTTCCGCACGCGAGCACGAGCGCCGAATCGAAGTCCTGGAACAGCTCCGCCGCGGCGGCGCCGAAGAGCGACGGCGAGAGCGAATCGACTCCCTCCACCGTATCGCTGACGGCGCTCGGCTGCTCGAAGATCTCCTTCTGCATGAAATGCCGGTAGGGCCCGAGCTCGGCCGACTCGCCGCGCGGGTCGATCCGCCGCAGCTCCCGCACGGCCGATCGGCCCTGGGCGTCGATGACGAGCCAGCCGGCGTCCGTGATGCGCACCACGTCGCCTTCTTCGAGATAGGCAAACTTGTCGGTCACGCCCGTGAGCGCGAGAACATCGGAGGCCAGGAAATGGCCGGCGACCGCCACGCCGACCAGCAGCGGGCTCCCCGAGCGCGCCCCGACCACCGTGCCGGGCTCGTCGTTGGCCACGACCGCGATGGCATACGTGCCGTGCAGCCGTTTTACGGCGCTGCCAACGGCGCGCAATAGGTCGCCGTCGTACTGGCTATGCACCAGGTGCGCGATCACCTCGGTATCGGTGTCGCTGTCGAAGCGATAGCCTCGCGCCTGCAGCTCGGTCCGCAGCTCCTCGTGGTTCTCGATGATGCCGTTGTGCACGACGGCGATCTCGTCGCGCGAGACGATCGGGTGCGCGTTCCGGGTCGCCGGCGCGCCGTGCGTGGCCCAGCGCGTGTGCGCGACGCCGGTCAAGGCCGCGGCCGCGCTCAGCTGCGCGGCGAGATCGCTGACGCGAGAGACGGTACGGGTAAGCCCCAGGCGACCGTGGCGCATGATCGCCACGCCGCACGAGTCATAGCCGCGGTACTCGAGGCGGCGCAGGCCTTCGATGAGTACTGGAACGATATCGCGCCGCGCCGCGGCGCCCACGATGCCGCACATGGGTGCGCATGCTCCCTTCGAGCGCTTGGTGGCGAGATTCTTCTGCGCCCGGACGGGCGCAGCAATGGCTAATTGGAGCTAAGAGCGACCGGCTGTGCGGCCGGCGCCTGCGGTTCCTCGATGGCGCGGCGCACTTCTTCGGCGATCACTTCGTAGAGCGGCGCATGATGAAGTTCAGCCCGTCGAGAACTTCCTTCACCTTCACCATCGACGGCACTCGCACGCCGCGATGCTCGACCGGCGCGCCCACTTGCCGGATGTTCACGCCGAGCCTCGCGAAATGGCCGGCGAGCCGCGGTTCGGTAAGCACGAACAGGGTGTCGATGCCTTGCAGCCGGGCGAGCTCGGTCGTGGCGAGGTACAGCGCGACCGGGATATACGGAAAGCGCGGCTGGGCGGCATTACCGAAGCTGTTCTTGTCGAGCGGCAGCGGAGACTGGCGCTCGCCGCGGCGGTTCCGGAAGCCCGCGACCACGGCGAGCCGCGACACCTCGGCGATACGCTGGCGCGGCAGGGCTTGCGGATCGACCACGGACCGGTCGAGCGACGCGGCGCAGGTGCGCTCGAAGGGCAGCGGCTCGTGCGGCGCCTCGGGCCGGCATCTGACGAGGCGGGTGCAGCCGACGAATTGGCCGGTCTTCACGCTGCGCACCAGGCAGTGCAGCGAATGCTCGTCGTAACGGTCGATCTCGCGGCCATCGGGCCTGGCGGGCTCGTACTTCAGGTCCTCGCAATAGACCTGGTGGCGGATGCGGAACGCTTCGTCGCGCAGCTCGGCGCCGAGCGCCGGGACGACCGTGAAATATCGCTGGAAGCTCGCGCCGAGGTTGGTGATATCGAAGGGGAACATCGTCTTTGAAATATTCGATGGCGTGGCGCAGCATGGCAAGGAAGCTTTTGCATTGCGTCCGATCGGCTCGCTCGCGCGCGTGAACTGCTTCACGACCAAGGGCAAAATGGCCTCGATGACGACGCCGATGCCCGCGAATCCCGAGCTCGAAGTGCGCATCGAGATCCCGCGCGGCAGCTTCCTGAAGCGCGGCTCCACCGGGCAGATCGACTTTCTGTCTCCCCTGCCCTGTCCCTTCAACTATGGCTCGGTGCCGCGCTACCTCGGCCTCGAGGGCGATCTCCTCGACGCCGTGGTCCTGGGGCCGCGCCTCCCTTCAGGAACGCTCGTGCGCGCGACGGCGTGGGGGGCGGTGGTCTTGAGGGATCGCGGCATGATCGACGACAAGCTGATCTGTGCCGTGCGGCCGCTGGAACCGGGCGAGCGGCGAAACGTCCTGCGCTTCTTCCGGTTCTATGCCGTGTGCAAGGGGCTGCTGAACCGTTGGCGGCGGCGCCCCGGGCGCAACGCCTGCGAGGGCTGGATTTCCGCCGAGGCGGCGCTGGCCCGTGCAACGCCCCGGCCGGCGGATTGGGCCGGGCCGCAGGTGCCGTTCTGACCGCGCGCCTTCAGCGCGCCTTCACTTCGACGAGCAGGGCCAGGTAAGCGAGGCAGGCGAGCAGTACGGCCGCCATTCCGGCCTGCAGCACCGTGCCGACCTGCAGGCCGCCGAACCAGTAGAGACCCGCCGCCCGGCCGAGCACGGCGATCACCATCGTCACGACGCCGATCACGGCAGCGATGCGCGCCGCCAACTTCAAGAGCACCTGCATGGAACCCCCTCGTAGTACGAAAAGACTATGTTGGCTCAACTGGATGCTGAGGATACAGTCTCTCGCGTTTCCGAAAGCCGATAACAACCTCCGGGGGGAAAGCGGTGGGCAGAGCGTCGGTCGCGATCCGCGCCGATGGATTGGCCGATGCCGGGCTGCAGCGATTCGTTTCGGTCCGCGTTTTCGACGACCACGTCCATCGCCTTGCGGCGCTAGCGCTCGTCGAGGCGGCGGTGGTCGTCGCCTCGGTGTACGCGGCCATAGTCGTTCGCTTCGTCCACTTCTCCGAGAGCTTTGCGGCGTTCGAAACGATGAGCGGCGCCGCATGGCCACGCGCCCTGCTTGTCGCGGGGGTCTTTCTCTTGAGCCTCGCGGCGCTCGGCCTTTACCAGTTGCGCCACCGGGTCAGCTTCGCCGGCGTGCTGGTCAGGCTGCTCCTGGCCATCGGGCTCGCGGAGGCGGTGCTCGCGCTGCTCTTCTACGTCGCGCCGCCCTTTTTCGTCGGCCGCGGCGTGACGTTGCTGATCGGGCTGTTCTCCTTCGCCGGCCTGGCGCTCACCCGCTTCGCTTTCCTGAACGTCGTGGACGAAGAAATCTTCAAGCGCCGCGTGCTGGTCTGGGGAGCGGGGCGTCGCGCCGCCTGCATCGCGAACCGCCTGCGCCGGCGCACCGATCAACGCGGAGTGCGCATCGTCACCTATTTGAGCGCGCCGGGCGACGACCCAGCGGTGCCTCAAGCCCAATCGGTGCACGCGAGCGCGCTGGTGCGCCTCGCCCTGCGCCATCGCATCGAGGAAATCGTCGTGGCGATGGACGACCGGCGCCGCGGCTTTCCCGCGGCCGAGCTGCTCGAATGCCGCCTGCGCGGCATCAGGGTCACGGAGCTCGCGGCATTTCTCGAGCGCGAGAGCGGGCGCGTGAGCGTCGACCTGATCCAGCCGAGCGCGCTCATCTTCTCGAGCGGATTTCGCTGCGACTTCCTGCGGCTCGCGAGCAAGCGCGTCTTCGACATCGCGGCGAGCCTCTGGATCCTGGCCGTCACCCTGCCTGTCGCGCTGCTCGCGGCGCTCGCCATCTACCTCGAGGACCGCGGCCCGGTGTTCTATCGGCAGGTCCGCGTGGGCGAGAATGGCCGTCGCTTCACGCTTCTCAAGTTCCGCAGCATGCGCGTCGACGCCGAGCAGGGAGGCGCGGCCATGTGGGCGGCGCCCGGAGACCCGCGCGTGACGCGCGTCGGCGCGGTCATCCGGCGCCTCCGCATCGACGAGATTCCGCAGGCGTGGAACGTGCTGACGGGCGACATGAGCTTCGTCGGCCCGCGGCCCGAGCGGCCGGAGTTCGTCGAGCATCTCACGAGCGCCATTCCGTTCTATCCGCAGCGCCACTTCGTGAAGCCCGGCATCACGGGATGGGCTCAGGTCCGCCACAGCTACGGCGCCTCCGCGAAGGATGCCCAGGACAAGCTCGAATACGACCTCTACTACATGAAGCACCACAGCTTCGCTTTCGACCTGATGGTGCTGCTGCAGACCGTCGAGATCGTGCTCTTCCGCATCGGGGCGCGCTGAGCGGCCGAGCGCCGCCCGACCATGCTCGATTTTCAGCTCTTGACCCCCGCGAGTGCGAGCTACGGCTTCGCCGCCCTGGCCTTCGCCGCTTTCGCTGCCCGCCTCGTCGTCGGCTGGCATGGCGGCGGCAAGGCCTTCGCGCTCCTCGCCGCCGTCGCTTTCAGCGCTCTCTGGGCGGCGCTCGATCTCGCCTACGCCCTCGCCCCTTCGCCGGCCTTGTGGATCGGCCAGTCAGTGGCAGACGGGCTGCGCATTGGCTCGTGGCTGCTTTTCGCCATGCTGCTGCTCGGGACGACCCCGCGAGTGCAGCTCGCCGTCATGGCGGTGGTCGTCGCCTGCGTCACCGTGTTCCTGACGCAGCAGCCGGAGCCCCTGGCCGACACCCCGGCGCGAGCGCCCTTCGCGGTCCTGCTCGGCCTCGCGGTCGCCGGGCTGGTGGCGACGGAACAGATTTTCCGCCGCTCCGGGGAGACTTCGCGCTGGGCGGTAAAGCCGCTATGTCTTGCGCTCGGTGCGAGCTTCGTCTTCGACCTCTATGTGTACGCCGATGCCTTGCTGCTCGGCCGCCTGGACGCCGACTTGTGGGCGGCGAGAGGACTGGTTCAGGCGCTCGTCATTCCTCTCGTCGCCATTGCGACTGCGCGCAACAAGGACTGGACGATCGACATCGCCTTTTCGCGCGGCGTCATACTGCATTCGACCGCGTTCCTCGCTTCCGGCATCTATCTCCTCGCCGTAGCCGCGGCCGGCTACTACGTCCGCTACTTTGGCGGCAGCTGGGGCAAGACGATCCAGGCCGGCTTCATCTTCGCGGCGCTGCTT
>DASQYN010000331.1:0-6269 GCA_035639215.1 Burkholderiales bacterium | reverse complement strand
GCACGGCGAAAGGCAGCGTGCTTTACCTGCACGGCAACGGGCAGAACATCAGCACCCAGTTCGCCAACGTCGCGTGGCTGCCGGCGGCGGGCTTCAACGTGCTTGCGCTCGACTATCGCGGCTACGGCGGCTCCCAGGGCGAGCCTTCGCTCGCCGGCGTGCAGCTCGATATCGACGCGGCCATGCAGGCAATGCTGGCTCGTGCCGATGTCGATCCGCAGCGCATCATCGTGTTCGGACAGAGCCTGGGCGGCGCGCTCGCCATCTACTACGTCGCCCACACCCGTTATCGCGAGAACATCAAGGCGCTGGTCGTCGACAGCGCATTCTCCGACTACGAGCGGATCGGCCAGGAGAAGCTGGCCGCGGCGATCATCACGTGGCCTTTCCAGTGGTTTGCTTCCCTGACGATCGACAATAGCTACTCGCCGGAAGCCTCGGTGCGCATGCTGAGCCCGGTTCCGCTGCTGCTGATCCACGGCGACTCGGATACGCTGGTGCCCTTGCGCCATTCGCAGCGCCTGTACGAGCTCGCCGGGTATCCGAAGGAGTTGTGGGTCGTGCCGGGCGCCGGGCACATCCAGGCGGTTAAGGACAAGCATGTGCGCGCTCGCCTTACGCAATACCTAAGCCACGCTTTGTCGCCCGTCCAGGGCAGGATCGCCGCCACCGCTCCATAGCCCGCGGGCAGTGCAGTATCATCGCGGCCTTTCCTTACAGATATGTCAGGAGCGTCGCCCGAAATGCTGCAATTCAAAGCCCTAACCTTCGGCCTCGCCGTCGCCGCATTCAGCGGCGCAGTTGCCGCGCAGCAGTACCCCACCCGCAACGTCACGCTAATGGTGCCCTTCGCCGCTGGCGGCCCGACCGACACGGTGGCGCGGGTTGTGGCGCTGTCGATGTCCAAGCCTCTCGGCCAGACCGTAATCGTCGAGAACCGGCCGAGCGCGGGCGGCATCCTCGCCCCGGAGGTGGTGAAGAACGCGAAGCCCGACGGCTACACCCTCCTCATCCACCACATCGGCATGGCGACCATCCCATCGCTCTACCGGCAGCTGCGTTTCAATCCGCTCACCGACTTCGAGTACATCGGGCTCATCAATGACGTGCCGATGACCCTCATCGCCAAGCCCGGCTTCCCGGCGAAGGACTTCCGGGAGTTCCTCGCCTACGTTAAGGCGAACAAGGACAAGGTGAGCTACGCCAACGCCGGAATCGGCGCCGCCTCGCACTTGTGCGGGATGCTCTTCATGAGCGCGATCCAGACGGAGCTCCTCACCGTGCCGTACAAGGGCACCGGCCCGGCAATGAACGACCTGCTTGGCGGCACGGTCGACTTCATGTGCGACCAGACGACCAACACGACCTCGCAGATCAAGGCCGGCAAGGTCAGGGTCTACGGCGTGACCTCGCTGAGGCGCATGCCCTCGCTGCCCGATATTGCGACGCTGGACGAACAGGGGCTGAAAGGCTTCGAGGTCGGCATCTGGCACGGCCTGTACGCGCCGAAGGGCACGCCGAAGCCGGTGCTCGACAAGCTGGTTGCCGCGCTGCAGGAAACCGTGAAGGACGAGGCGGTGAAGAAGCGCTTCGCCGATCTCGGCGCGACGACCTATCCGCCGGAGAAGGCCACCCCGGTGGCGCTCCAGACGCACCTCAAGTCGGAAATCGACAAGTGGGCGCCGCTGATCAAGAAAGCGGGCGTATACGCCGACTAGTCAGAGGCGCGGGCGGCGCTTCCACGCGAGCGTCGCCCGCTCGAACGCGTGCGCGAGCTGCAGCACGCCGAAGTCGTCGCGGTAACGCCCGACGATCTGCAAGCCGACCGGCAAGCCTTCGGCGGTGAAGCCGGCGGGCACCGAGATCGCCGGGTGGCTGGTGATGGTGACGTAGTAGCAGCTCTTCATCCAGTCGAGATAGTTCGCCATCGGCACGCCGGCGATCTCGCGCGGCCATTCGATCTCGACCGGATACGGCGCGAGCTGGTTTACCGGGCAGACCAGGAACTCATAGCGCTCGAGTAACTCGCGCATGCGGTGAAAGAGCTGCGTGCGCAGCGCCTCGGCGCGCGCCACGTCGGCGCCGCTGCGCCGGCGTCCTTCCTCGATGTTCCAGAGCACCGTGTCCTTGAGCTTGTCAGCGTGCTTCGCAGCCAGCGCGCCGTACTTCTGCAGGAAGCCGACGGCGCGCAGCGTCTCGAACGATTCGGTGGCGCCGCTGAAGTCGGGCTCGCCGTCCTCGACGATGCAGCCCAGGTCCTTGAAGACGCTCTTCAAGGGTTCGAGGACCGACGAAACCCGCGCCTCGATGGGCAGGCCGCCGAGATCCCGGCTCCAGGCGATGCGGATCTTGCGAAAATCCCTCGCTAGCGGCTTCCTGAAAATCTCGCCCGGCTGCTCGATGGAAACGGGCGAGCGCGCGTCCGGGCCGGCCATGGCGGAAAGAAGAAACGCCGCATCGCCGACGGTGCGCGCAATCGGTCCCATGACCGAGAGCGTGTCCCAGGCGTTGGCATTGGGCCAGGACGGCACGCGCCCCGGCGTCGGGCGAAAGCCGACGACGTTGCAGTAGTTGCCCGGGTTGCGCAGGCTCGCCGCGAGGTCCGAGCCGTCGGCGAAGGGCAACATGCCCGCCGCCACGGCGGCAGCCGCGCCGCCGGAGGAGCCGCCGCAGGTCTTGGTCGGATCGTACGGATTGCGCGTCGCGCCGAAAAGCTTGTTGAAAGTCTGGCTGCCGGCGCCGAACTCCGGCGTATTCGTCTTGCCGACCAGGATGGCGCCCGCGGCGGCGAGCCGCTCGACGAGCAGATGGCTCTCGCGCGGGACCTCGTTCTCGTAGACGAGCGAACCATAGGTCGTGCGCACGCCCCGGGTCGGCACCAGGTCCTTGTAGGCGATCGGCAGGCCGTGGAAAGGCGCCGGCTTCTCGCGCTTGCGGTCCATCGCCTTCGCCGCGGCGAGCGCCTGCTCGGGGACGAAGGTGACGATGGCGTTCAGCTGAGGATTCACCTGCTCGATGCGCGCGATGAAGGCACGCACCACCTCCGTGGCCGAGACCTTGCGCGACCTGAGCCATCGGGCGAGGGTGAGCGCCGGCTGGGAAACGAGGTTGTTCATCTCAGAGCAGCACGATGTCGAATTGCTCCTGCGTATAGCTCGTCTCGACCTGCATCGATACCGGCTTGCCGATGAACGACGCGAGCATCTCGAGCGACGAGGCCTCGTCCTCGAGGAAGCGATCGATCACGCTCTGCGAGGCGAGGATACGGAACTCGCGCGCGTTGAAGGCGCGCGCCTCGCGCAGGATCTCGCGCAGGATGTCGTAGCACACGGTAACCGCGGTCTTCACCGCGCCGCGCCCGCCGCAGGTCGGGCACGCCTCGCACAGCACGTGCGCGAGCGACTCGCGGGTGCGCTTGCGCGTCATCTCGACCAGCCCGAGGGCGGTGAAGCCGTTCACCGTCATGCGCGTGCGGTCTCGCCCGAGCGCCCGCTTCAGCTCCTCGAGCACCGCGGTGCGGTGCTCCTCGCTCTGCATGTCGATGAAGTCGAGCACGACGATGCCGCCCAGGTTGCGCAGCCGCAGCTGCCGCGCGATGGCCTGCGCCGCCTCCAGGTTGGTCTTGAACACCGTGTCGTCGAAGTTGCGGCTGCCGATGAAGCCGCCGGTGTTGACGTCGATCGTGGTCATCGCCTCGGTCTGGTCGATGATCAGCGTGCCGCCCGACTTGAGCTCGACGCGTCGCGACAGCGCCTTCTCGATCTCGTCCTCGATGTTGTAGAGGTCGAACAGCGGCCGCTCGCCCGTGTAGTGCTCGATCTTGCCGGCGAGCCGCGGCATGTAGCGCTCGGCGAAGGCGAGGAGCTTCTGGTGGTTCTCGCGCGAGTCGACCAGCACGCGCGCGGTGCCGGCCGACACCATGTCGCGCAGCACGCGCTGCGCGAGCGAGAGGTCCTGGTAGAGAAGCTGCGGCGCCGGCGCGCCGGCGCGCTCGCGGAGCACCCCCCAGAGGTGGCGCAGGTATTCGACGTCGGCGCGCAGCTCGTCCTCGCCCGCGCTCTCGGCGAGCGTGCGCACGATGAAGCTGCCCTTCTCGTCCGGCGGGAGCAGGTCCTTCACGCGCTCGCGCAGCTGCGCCCGCCCGCTCTCGTCCTCGATGCGCTGCGAGATGCCGATGTGCGGGCCGCCCTCGGCGGAACCGGCGGGCAGGTAGACGAGCAGGCGGCCGGCGAGCGAGACCTGGGTGGAGAGCCGCGCGCCCTTCGAGCCGATGGGGTCCTTCAGCACCTGGACGAGCAGTGGCTGGCCCTCGGCGAGCAGCTTCTCGATTGGTCGGCCGGCCTCGACGCCCTTCCTGAGCTCCGAGATGTCCGCCGCATGCAGGAACGCGGCGCGCTCCAGGCCGATGTCGATGAAGGCCGATTGCATGCCGGGCAGCACGCGCGCGACCCGGCCGACATAGAGGTTGCCGACCAGCCCGCGGCTCGAGCTGCGCTCGATGAGCAGCTCCTGCACCGCGCCCGCGTCGAGGACCGCCACGCGGGTCTCGCGCGGCGTGACGTTAATAAGGATTTCTTCCACGCATGCTCTGCAGCCGGTCGAGGAGCTGGCCGGTCTCGTAGAGCGGCAGGCCCATCACGCCGGAGTAGCTGCCGCGCAGCTCGACGACGTAGCGGGCCGCGCGGCCCTGGATCGCATAAGCGCCGGCCTTGTCGTCGCACTCGCCGCTCGCCACGTAGTGCGCGATCTCCTGCTCCGACATCGACTTGAAGCGCACCTCGGAGCGCGACACCACGGATTCGAGCCAGTCGATGTGCTTCAGCGCCACCGCCGTCAGGACCTCGTGGCCGCGCCCGGCGAAGACGCGCAGCATGGCCGCGGCCTCGTCGCGGCTCGCCGGCTTGCCGTAGATGCGCCCGTCGACCGCGACGGTGGTATCGGCGGCGAGAACCGGCCCCGGCGGCAGGTTACGCTGCAGCATGCGCCGCCAGCCGGCTTCGGCCTTGGCGCGGGCGAGGCGAACCACGTACGCCTCGGGCGCCTCGCCCTCGAGCGGGTTCTCGTCCACTTCCGGCGGCTCGCCGGCCCGCGCCCGGAAGAGCAGGAGGTGGAAGCGCACGCCGATTTGCGAAAGCAGCTCGCGGCGGCGCGGGCTGCGCGAGGCGAGATAAACCCCGCGCTCCAATGGAACGGTCATGCGGCGATTCTAACGGCGGTGGTAGGGGTGGCCGAGAAGCAGTGTCGCAGCGCGATAGAGCTGCTCGAGCAGCACTACCTGGGCGAGCGCGTGGGGCAGGGTGAGCGAGGAGAGCCTGAGCAGCAGGTCGGCGCGGCCTTTCAGCGAGGCGGACAAGCCGTCGGCACCGCCGATCACGAAGGCGCTCGGCTGAGCGAGCAGCGCGGCGAACCCCGGCGTAGTCAAGTCGCGTCCGCGCTCGTCGAGCGCGATCAGCCGGGCGCCTCGCGGCAGCGCGAGGCGGGTTTCGTCCTTGACCGAGACGCGCTCCACCTCGTAGCCGCGTGGCATGCGGCGAACGTAGTCGAGGCACGCCTGCTCCGCCCAGGCGGGCAGCCTAGCGCTTACGGCGAGGACGTGAAGCCTGGGCACGCGGGCGCTTTTTCGGGGGCGCTTTCTTCATTCGCACTTTCTTTCCGCCCCAGACTTCTTCCAGGTTGTAGAACTCGCGCACCGTCGGATGCATGATGTGCACCACCACGTCGCCGAGGTCGACGAGCACCCATTCGCCGGACGCCTCGCCCTCGACGCCGTAGACGCGTGCGCCGTTCTCGCGCACCTTTTCCTGCACGTTGTCGGCGAGCGCCTTGACCTGCCGCGTCGAGTCGCCGCTCGCGATGACGACGCGCTCGAACATGGAAGGCATGCGCGCGGTGTCGAAGACCTGGATGTCGCGGCCCTTGATGTCCTCGAGGGCATCCACGACGACCCGCTGCTTCTTGCGGATGTCCATCTAGCGGTAGAGAGCGTGCCTGTCGATGTAATCGGCCACGGCGGCCGGCACCAGCCCCTCCAGGCTCGCCCCGCGCGCGACGCGCTTTCGGATATCGCTGGCGGAAATCGCCATCGGCGCCATGGCAATCGTCCTCACTTCCCGCTTGTCGAGCTCGAAGCCGGGGCGCGCAAAAACGGCCAGCCTCGCGAGGCGGGCCACTTGCTCGGGAGCGCGCCAGGTCTCGAAGGCAGCGTACTGGTCGCCGCCGAGGAGCAGATAGAGCTCGGGGCCCTCGCCGAGCTCGGCGCGCAGCGCGCG
>DASQYN010000330.1:0-16574 GCA_035639215.1 Burkholderiales bacterium | reverse complement strand
CGCGGCCGGGCGGACCGCGGCGAGGTCCGGCGCATGCTCGCCGCCGTGGGCCTCGCCGGCCGGGAAGCCGCCTCGCCGCGCGAGCTCTCGGGCGGCGAGCTGCAGCGCGTGGCAATCGCGCGGGCGCTGGTCGGGTCGCCGGCGCTGGTCCTCGCCGACGAGCCCACCGGCAATCTGGACCCCGAAAACGCGCGCAGCGTGATCGCGCTCATCCGGGCGCTCGTGAAGGAGCGGGGCGCTGCCGCGATCCTCGCCACCCACTCCGAGCAGGCGGCGGCCGGCTGCGACCGGCGCTACCGCCTGAACGCCGAGGGGCTCACCAGGATCGACTAGCGGGTACGGGTTTTGCTCGCCCGTGGAGCGTGGCAGAGCGCGGAAAAACGCGGGTGCTGTGCGCGGCGGGCGAGGAGCTCGATACACGGCTCCGGGAATGCCTGCCCGGACGGGAGCTCGCCTTCGTGCGCACCATGCACCAGGCCGTGGCGGCCTTGCGCCACGACGGTTACCAGCTCCTCGTAATCGAGCTCGCGTTCGACGAATCGCGCATGTTCGAGCTGCTGCAGCACGTGCGCGCCCTGGCGAAATACCGGGCTGTCCCGGTGATCTGCGTCTATGGCGATCATCTCAACCTGTCCGACGCGGTGATCCGCGACATCGACGTAGCGGTCAAGGCGCTCGGCGGCATTGGCTTCCTCGACCTGCGCGACGGTCCGTTCGCCCACGACGCCGACTGTGCTCAGCTCGGCGCCATGGCGGCGCACGCGGGTTTCCTGCCGACGAACTAGTCCTTGGGGTTGATGGTGCGCAGGTCTTCGACGACCTGCAGCATGCGGTGCATCTGCCGCTCGAGGGAGTCGATGGCCTTCGTCCTCTCCTCGGAGCGCTCGTCGCGCTTGAGCAGCTCCACCGAGAGCCGCATCCCGTTCAGCATGTTGCGGAACTCGTGCGCGAGCATGCTGAGGAATTTGCGCGTGCGCTCGTCGGCGGCGGCATGGCGCTTCGATTCGGTGAGATCGGTGACCAGGCACATGCTCTGGCCGTCGGCCAGGCTCGCCACCGATACCAGCACCTGCAGCCATTCGCCGCTCGCGCGGCGCAGGCGTACCTCGGCCTGGGAGCCGTAACCGTTGCCGTTGTCGCCGCGCGGCGCCAGCGCGGCAACGAGCACGGCCCGGTCCGGCGCGATGACGTAGCTTTCGAAAAGCGTGCCGAGCAGGTGCTCGCCCGGCACGCCGAGCATGCGCACGAGCCGCGAATTGGCGTAAACGATGCGCCTTTGCGGCGAGAGCGTGAGCGCGCCCTGGTGGATGCGGTCGGCAAGCACCTGGTACGGATCGCGCGCGCCGTTCAGAGTGACGACGGTCTCGCCCATGACGAACGCGTCGACCTCGCCGCGGCGGATCGCCTCGAGCGTCTGGCTCGCCTCGGTCGCCGTCTGCTCGTGCGAGAACTCGACGACGACGAGGGTGGCATAGCTCTCCCAGGTCGAGGCGAGCGAGATGCGGACCGGCACCTGCGCGCCGCCCGGCCGGACGATGCGCGCGTCCAGGCCTGCCTCGCCCACCGCGTGCGGCGTGGTGAGCAGCGCCGCCACCGCAGCGCGGTCGTCGGGATGGAGGTAGTCGGCGAGCGCGGCGCGATAGAGCTCGCCGAGCGCCGCCCCGACGATGCGCGCGAAACGGCGGTTGGCGAACAGGATCTCGCCCTGCGCGCCGACCGTCACCGTGCCGTGCTCCATCTCGTCGATCAGCTGGCGGTAGCGCGAGTAGGCGCCGGCGAGCAGCAGCACCTTCTTGTCCTCCTCGCGCGGCCCGACGACGAAGGCGTCGACCTCGCCGTGCGTGATGGCGCGGCGCACGTCCTCCGCCTCGGCGAGCCGCTCGCGCAGCGCGGCGATCTCCAGCTCGAGCGTACGCGCCTGGTCGGTGTTCACTGGCGCTCCTCTTCCCGATGGCGGCGCAGCTGCAGGCCGACCAGCGTGCGGTCCTCGTCGGAGAGATCGCCGACGATCTTGCGCAGCGGGTCGGGCAGCTTGCGCACCAGCGTCGGGATGGCGACGATCTGGTCGTCCTTGGCAAGGCGCGGGTTCGCCATCAGGTCGATGACCTCGATGTGATAGCGCCCGGCGAGATGCGTCTCGCAGATGCGCTTCAGGTTGCGGATCGCGGCGAGCGATTTCGGCGTCTGGCCGGCCGTATAGAGCCGCAGGTCCCAGGTTTCCGAGTCGCCGTTCTTGCCGCTGCCGCTCTTTGCGCCTTTGGCGGCGGTCATTTGCGTTTCCCCTTCGTTGTCGTTCTGGCCTCCGCCGCAGCGCCGCGACGCATGGCCGCCCGGGCACGATCGTCCTGCACCGTGCGCTCGCGCGCCGTCTGTTCGCCGGCCGAGACCGTCGCTTCCTGCTCGACTGCGGCGAACTCCGCCTGCAGGGCCTTGATCTGCGCCTCGAGGGCGCTGCGGCGCAGCGCGAGCTCGCGCTGCTTGCGCTCGGTAGCCTGCGAGCGCTCGAGGTGGGCGGCCTTCTCGCGCGCTTCCTGCGCGGCGCGCATCGAGCCTGTCAGCACGCCCTCGGGGCCGACATACACCGGCTCGAGCCGGATGCCGTTGGGCGTGATCAGGAACTCGCGGATCTGGTTCGAGTGCTTCATGCCGCGCGACTTGAGGACGTAGAGGCCGCGGTTTCGCTCGCCGCCGAGCTCGATGTCGCGCAAGAGGATCCACGTGTCGATGAGCGAGGAGACGCCGACGTCGGTCTTCTCCCAGGCGTTGCCGCCAGTCGTCAGGTTGGTGAACATCGCGGTGACGCTGCTCGACTTCAGGAAGTCGATGAGCCGCACCAGCATCGCCTCGGTATCCATCTGCGTGCCGGCGGTGACGAGGTTGGAGATCGGGTCGATGATCACCACGGCGGGCTTCGCTTTCGCCACCTCCCTGTGGATGCGCACGAGGTGCATCTCCAGGCCGTGCAGGCTCGGGCGGGAGGCCTCGATGTGCAGCAGCCCTTTCTTCACCCAGGGCTCGAGGTCGAGGCCGATGGTGCGCATGTTGCGCGCGAGCTGCTTCGGTGATTCCTCGAAAGCGAAGTAGAGGCAGCGCTCGCCGCGCTCGCACGTCGCATTGGCGAAGTGCGCCGCGAGGCTCGTCTTGCCGGTGCCCGCCGTGCCGGAGATCAGGATCGAGGAGCCGCGGTAGTAGCCCTCGCCGCCCAGCATCTCGTCGAGGGCGGGCACGCCGCTCGGGATGCGCTCCTTGCTCGCCGCGTGGTTGAGCCCCATCGAGGTCACCGGCAGCACCGAGATGCCGTGCTCGTCGATCAGGAACGGATACTCGTTCGTGCCGTGCGTGCTGCCGCGATACTTGACGATGCGCAGCCGCCGCGTCGAGACCTGTTCGCTCACGCGATGGTCGAGCAGGATGACGCAGTCGGAGACGTACTCCTCGATGCCGTTGCGCGTCAGGGTGCCTGCGCCGCGCTCCGCGGTGATGATCGCGGTGACGCCCTTGTCCTTCAGCCAGCGGAACAGGCGCCGCAGCTCCGAGCGCAGGATCAGCGTGTTGGAGAAGCCGCCGAACAGGTTCTCGATCGTGTCGAGAACGACGCGCTTCGCGCCCACCTCGTCGATCGCCATGCCGAGGCGCAGGAACAGCCCCTCGAGGTCGAACTCGCCCGTCTCCTCGATCTCGGTGCGCTCGATGTGCACGTAGTCGACTGCGATCTTCCTGTCGGCGATCAGCTTGTCGAGGTCGAAGCCGAGCGAGCGGACGTTCTGCGCGAGCTCCTCGGGGCTCTCCTCGAAGGCGATGAACACGCCCGGCTCGTTGAACTGCGTCGCGCCGCGCACGAGGAACTCCATGCTCATGAGCGTCTTGCCGCAGCCGGCGGCGCCGCAGATCAGGGTGGGGCGGCCGCGCGGCAGTCCGCCGTGCGTGATCTCGTCAAGGCCGTTGATGCCGCTCGGCGTCTTCTCCAGCGCCGGCCCTTTCAATTGCGAATGCGATGCTCGGTCCATGCTCCTCGGAAGCGGGGGTCTACTGCGGGATTTCCCGGACGAATTATAGAGGGCGCAGAAGGGCGAACGGCGACTCTTGTCGCTCTTTGCACGACAGCGGGGCTACATTCTTCGAAAAAGCCGGCGGGCAGGGTAGGGCAGCGCCTTTGCGCCGAGCGACTCCTCGATGCGCAGGCCCTCGTTCCACTTCGCCATGCGCTCGGAGCGGGCGAAGCTGCCGACTTTCAGCTGGCCCACGCCCCAGCCGACCGCCAGATGGACGATCGACACATCCTCGGATTCGCCCGAGCGCGCCGAGACGATGGCGCGATAGCCGGCCTCGCGGGCGGCGTTCCAGCAGGCGAGCGTCTCCGACACCGTGCCGACCTGGTTCGGCTTGAGCAGCACCGCATTGCCGGCGCCCTGCGCGCGCCTGACCCGCTCGGCGCTCGTGACGAAGAAGTCGTCCCCCACCACCTGGATGCCGGCGGCACGCGTGAAGGCGCGCATGGCCTCCGCGTCGTGCTCGGCAAAGGGGTCTTCGATCGAGACGATCGGATAACGCTCGATCCAGCGAAGCAGCATCGCGTGCATCTGCTCGGCGCCGAGCGAGCGGTCCTCGAGCGCGAGCTGGTAGCGTCCGCCGCGGTAGAGCTGGCCCGCGGCGATGTCGAGCGCGAGGGCGACGTCCACGCCGGGCTCAAGGCCGGCATCGGCGATGGCGCCCACCAGCTCGACCAGGCCTTCCTCGTTGGTCCTGAAGCTCGGCCAGTAGCCCCCCTCGTCGGCGACGCCCTGCAGCGCGCCGCGCTTGGCGAGGCGCCGGCCGGCGGCGGCGTAGACTTCGGCGGTCCATTCGAGCGCTTCGCGGAAGCTGCCTGCGCCGATGCAGATCACCATGTAATCCTGCAGGTCGACGCGCCCGCGCGCGTGGACGCCCCCGCCGAAGATCTGGATCTGCGGCACGGGAAGCGCAACCCGCCGGTCCCCGGCGAGGTGGCGCCAGAGCGGAATCTTCCGGGAGGAAGCCGCGGCCTGCGCGCAGGCGAGCGACACCGCGACGAGCGCGTTGGCGCCGAGCCGGCTCTTGTCCGGCGTGCCGTCGAGCTGCACCAGGCGCCGGTCGATAGCCTCCTGGTCGCTCACGCTCAGCGCCCGCAGCGCGTCGCGGATCACGCTGTTCACGTTGCGCACGGCCGCGGCCGCCTCGAGCGCCTTCGCTTCGCCCGCGCCGGTGGAGGCGCCGGCGGGCGCGATCGCCCGGCCGACGGCGAGGGGCGTCGCGCCGCGGCCGACGACCACCTCCGCCTCGACTGTCGCCCGGCCGCGCGAGTCCCAGACCCGCCGGCCTTTTACGTCAAGGATTCTCGCCACGCCTTGCGCATGTCCTTGAGAGTGGAGACGGGATGGGCGAGAAAGCCCCGGGCGATCTCTCTGACGCGCGCGCGCTGCGGTTCGTCGAGGTATTCCACCGGGGACTTGCCGTCGATGCGGCCGAGCAGCAGGCCCGGGAGCAGCGTCGCGGTGCGCTCTTCGAGCGCTGCCGCAGCCTCCCAGTCGACTTTCCCGAGATAGCTGCGCGAGAGCGAATCGAAGCAGGCGAGAAAGCCTTCCGCTGCGCGCGGTACCCATACGCACTTCAGGAAGAGGTGGTTGAGGCAGAACGCCAGGTCGAACGCCGGATCGCCGTACCACGCGCATTCGGCGTCCAGGAACACCGGGCCAGCCGGTGCAACAAGGATGTTCTTCGGGCTCACGTCGCCGTGCACCAGGCAGCGTTTCGCGGCCGCCGTGCGCTCCACCAGCTGGAAAAGCGTTTCACGCAGATCGGCATGGTGCGCCGCGGTCGCGACGAGATACGGCTCGAGGCGGATGGCATGGAAGATCGCGTCGGTGCGGAACTGCGCTTCGATCTCGGAGCGGCCGGCGGTCGCGGCATGGATGGCCGCGAGCGCCGAGCCGACTTCCGCGGCAAACGCGGCATCCGCGGCTCCGGAGCGCAGCACCGATTTCCACGTCGGGTAATCGAGAAACTCCATGGCGAAGAGCCCGTGCGCGTCGTCCCAGGCGAGAACGTTGGGCACGGCGCCGGGCCGCGCCGCCGCGGCGCTCTGCAGCCACATCCGCTCGTAGCGGTTGCGCTCGATCGGCGCTTCCCAGAGCTGGGCGACGCGAAGCCTGGGCAGCGCGCGCTTCACGCAGATCGGACCGGAGGGCAGGTCGACGCGCCAGATGTCCGAAGAGACGCCGCCCGCCAGGTTCTCGCAGCGAGCCTCGCTGCCGCGCGCCGTCAGCCCGGAACGCGCCAGAAAATCGGTGAGCGCGCTAGGGCGCAAGCCGCGAGAGCGTCCAGCCGGCCGGGCTTCTGAAGTAGCGCAGCCGGTCGTGCAGGCGGTCGGCGCGCCCCTGCCAGAACTCGATCATGCGGGGCGCCACCCGGAAGCCGCCCCAGTGCGGAGGGCGCGGCGGCGAGTCGCCGAAGCGCGCGCGCGCCTCGGCCGCGGCCTTCTCGAGCATCTCCCGGGAGGCCACGGCTTCGCTCTGCGGCGAGGCCCAGGCGGAAAGCCGCGCGCCGAGCGGCCGGCTGGCGTAATAGCGGTCCGAGTCGGCGGCGGGCACCTTCTCGACCGTGCCCTCGACGCGCACCTGGCGCTCGAGCTCCGACCAGAGGAATACCAGGCATGCCGCGCCGCGCGCCGCGAGCTCGCGCGCCTTGCGGCTCGAGTAGCTCGTATAGAAGACGAAGCCGCCGTCCTCGATTCCCTTCAGCAGGACCACCCGCGCGGAAGGCGCGCCGGTGGCGTCCGCCGTGGCGAGCGTCATGGCATTCGGCAGCGGCACGCCGGCCTGCAGCGCATCCTTGAACCAAAGCTCGAACTGCCGGATCGGATCGCGCTGCGCGTCGGTTTCCGAGAGCCCCGCGCGCATGTACTCCTGGCGCAGGTCGGCGATGTTCATGTCAGGATTCTACCGTCGCGCCTTGCCAACGATTCGCGCTTTTCCCTCTGAAAGTCGTTGACACGCTCTCGGCATTTGCGGCATCTTCTCGTCCACCGCGCTCTGTCGACGGGAGTTTCGGATGAGAGACGCGGCATCGATCGATCGCGAACCAACACTGAACGTTCAGAGGAGAGACTAGATGGCGAAGAAGAAAGCGAAGAAGGCGGCGGGGAAGAAGCGCAAGCCAAATGCCGCCTTCATGAAGCCGATGACTCCGACCGGCCCGCTCGCGGCCGTCGTCGGTTCCAGCGGCATGCCGCGCACCGAAGTGACCAAGAAGATCTGGGCCTACATCAAGCGCAACGGCCTGCAGGACAAGAAGAACAAGCGCATGATCAACTCCGACGAGAAGCTCAAGCCGGTGTTCGGCGGCAAGTCCCAGGTGTCGATGTTCGAGATGACCAAGCTCGTCTCGAAGTACCTGAAATAACCCTCTTCCTAGGGAGAAGAAGGCCGGGCGATCCCCGGCCTTTTTATTTTGGGGTCAGGACTGCAATTCGGCTTGGTGAATTGCGGTCCTGACCCCGAATTTCAACGGTGATAGGACGCGACCCGCTCCACCTCGTTCTTCGAGCCGAGGACCACCGCCACCCGCTGGTGCAGCCCCTTCGGCTGCAGGTCGAGGATGCGGGTCGCGCCGTCGGTCGCCGCCCCTCCCGCCTGCTCGACGATGAACGACATCGGGTTCGCCTCGTACATGAGGCGCAGGCGGCCCTCCTTGTTCTTCGCGTCGCGCGGGTACATGAAGATGCCGCCGCGCGAGAGCACGCGGAAGACGTCGGCGACCATCGAGGCCACCCAGCGCATGTTGAAGTCCTTGCCGCGCGGGCCGTCGCCGCCGGCCAGGCACTCGTCGATGTAGCGCTTCACCGGCGGCTCCCAGCGCCGCGCGTTCGACATGTTGATGGCGAACTCCTGCGTATCGTCGGGAATGCGGATGTCGGGGTGCGTCAGGACGAAGGTGTAGGTTTCCCGGTCGAGGGTGAAGCCGTGCGTGCCGTCGCCGACCGTGATCACGAACACGGTGGTCGGCCCGTACACCGCGAAGCCCGCCGCCACCTGGCTGCGCCCAGGCTGCAGGAACGCCTTTTCGCTTGGATCGCAGAACGAGCCGTCGGCGTTCTTGGGGCAGCGCAGCACCGAGAAAATGGTGCCCACCGAGATGTTGACGTCGATGTTCGACGAGCCGTCGAGCGGGTCGAACAGCAGCAGGTACTCGCCGCGCGGATAGTGGGTCGGGATCGGCCGCGGGTCCTCCATCTCCTCGGAGGCGAGCGCGGCCAGGTTGCCGCCCCATTCGTTCGCCTCGAGCAGAATCTCGTTGGAGAGCACGTCGAGCGTCTTCTGCGCCTCGCCGTGCACGTTCTTCGTCATCGCCGAGCCGAGGCCTTCCGCGAGCGCACCCTTGTTCACCCGGGTGCTGATGCCCTTGCAGGCCCGCGCGATGGTCTCGATGAGCAGGCGCAGGTCGGCGTTGATCAGCTTCCGGTCGCGCTGGCGCGAGACCAGGAACTGGGTGAGCGTGATCCGTCTCATGGCGCGCGTATTCTATGCCGCGCGAACCAGGCGCCGCCGTAGAGGATCGCCGCCAGCACCCAGAAGAGCGGCGCGGTGCCGAGCGCCGCCGAGAGGGCTCCGGAGGCGAGCGGGATGAAGGTCTGGCTGGCGTTGATCATGGTGGTGCGCACCCCGACCGCCTCGCTCTGGCGCCCGGGCGGCGAGGCCTCGTAGAGCAGCGCCATGATCACCGGCTGCGAGCACCCCATGCCAAGGCCGAGCACGAAGGACAGCGCGATGAGCAGCGGCGCCGTCGAGACGAACGGGAAGAGCAGGTAGCTCGACGCGGCGAGCGCCATCGAGCCGGCGATCAGCGCCCACTGCCGCACCCGGCGGATCAGCACCTGCAGGGCGAGGCGCACGACCAGCGTTGCCAGGGCGAAGGTGGACATGATGAGGCCGATCTTCGCCGGCTCGAGGCGCAGCTGGGTGCCGTAGAGCGGCATCAGGAAGCCGTAGAGGTCCCATCCGGTGGCGAGCATGCCGCTGACGATGAAAGTGCGCCGCAGCCCCGCGACGCGCAGCAGGTCGAGCAGGCGGCGCTCGCCGCTGGCGGCGACGTGGTGCGGCCGCGGCAGCGGCCGGCGCCGCGCCACGAGCAACGTCAGCCCGGCCGCCGGCGAGAGCGCCAGCACCGCGAAGGCGGCCGCGTGGCCGAAGCCCTGGATCGCGTAGCCGGCGACCAGCGGGCCGATCGAGTTCGACACCGAGAAGCTGAGCGCGAGCCAGGAGAAGTTGACCGCGCGGCGCTCTGGCGAGCCGTGCGCCCCGATCACGCTGTTCATGCCGATGTGCAGCAGCATGAACGAGACGCCGGCGAGCACGCTCGAGACGAACAGCGTGCCGAGCGCGGGGAAGAAGAACGGCAGCAGCGCCGAGCCGGTCAGCGCGGCGAAGGCGATAGCCACGGGGCGGCGCGGCCCGACCCGGTCGATCAGCCGCCCGGCGCTGACCGAGAGCAGCATCGGCACTACCGCGAACATCGCGACCACCGTGCCGGCGAGCGCCGGCGAAGCGCCCAGCTTGAGGGCGAACAGCGTCGTCGTCATGCGGCAGCCGACGAAGCCGAGGTGGCCGAGCGAGTTCAGCGCGACGAAGTAGAGGAGCTCCACGCGAGCAGCCGTTCCATGCCGCCGCGGATTCTAGTGGAGGTGCGCCTTCAGGAGCCCGTAGAGGGAATCGGGTTCGACGGGTTTGTGCAGCAGGCCGCGGATTCCCGCCGCCTGCAGGTCCGGCGGCGAGAGCCTGTCGCTGTGGCCGGTATAGAGGAGGATGGGCAGGCCGGGCCGCAGCGCGAGCAGCTCGCGCGCCAGGCCAAGGCCGGTCATGCCCGGCATGGTCTGGTCGAGGATCACCAGGTCGTAGGCGCGCGGGTCGCGCGCGACGTGCTCCGGCACGGCTAGCGGATCGGTCGCGGTGCGCGCCGACATGCCCCAGCTCTCGAGCAGCTCGCGCATGAACTCGGCCACCGGCGCCTCGTCGTCGACCACCAGCACCCGGCCCTTCAGCGGCTGGCGCCGGTTCGACCGTCTCTTCTCCGAAAATCGCGCCGCCTCGCCCGGCGCGCTCGCCAGCGCGGGAAGCAGCACGCGGAAGCAGCTGCCGAGGCTCGGTGCGCTCTCGACGACGATATGGCCGTGGTGCTCGTGCACGATGCCGTGCACCATGGCGAGCCCCATGCCGCTGCCGCGCCCCACCTCCTTGGTGGTGAAAAACGGCTCGAAGATGCGCTCGACGACGGCCGGCGCGATGCCCGGGCCGGAATCGCGTACCGAGAGCTCGACGAACTCGCCGCGGAAGCGCTTGCGGCAGCTCGCGCACACCGCCTTTGCCGAGAGCAGGGTCGAACGCAGCGCCACCTCGACGCGCCCGACGCCGCTGGTGGCGTCGCGCGCGTTGATGAGCAGATTCATGACCACCTGCCCGATGTGCACCGGGTCGTGCATCGCCGCCGGCGCGGGAGCGAGCGCCGTGTCGAGCTCGAGCGTGGAGGGCAGCGTGCCGCGCAGCATGGCGATCGACTGCTCGACGGCCGCCGCGAGGGGGAGCGCGCGCAGCTCGCCGCGCTGCCCGCGGCTGAAGGTCAGCATCTGCGCGATGAGGTCGCGGGCGCGCCGGCACGAGGCGAGCGACTGCTCGAAATACGCGGCGAGCTTCGCGTCCGCGCCGCCGACGCGCTCGGCGGCGAGCACCACGTAGCCCATGATGCTCGCGAGCAGGTTGTTGAAGTCGTGGGCGATGCCGCCGGTGAGCTGGCCGAGCGCCTCCATCTTCTGCGCCTGGCGCAGCCGCGACTCGAGCACGCGCCGCTCGCTGATGTCGCGGCCGATGTAGAGCACGTGCGGCGCGCCGCGGTGCCGGATCGGCACACCGCGCAGCTCCACTTCGGCCCGGCTGCCGTCCTTTCGCACGCGCAGCGTCTCGAGCATGATGGTCTCACCGGCGAGGGCGCGCGCGTGCAGCGCGCGCGTCTCCCCCTCCCTCTCGGAGGGGTTCGCCACCAGGTGATCGCGGCCGATCACCTCGTCGCGCGAGTAGCCGCTCATCGCCTCGTACGCGTGGTTGACGTCGACGATGCGGAACTTGGCGTCGCGCAGCACCAGGGCGTCGGCGGTGGCGTTGAAGATGGCGCGGTACTGCTCCTCGCTCGCGCGCAGCGCCTGCTCGGCAAGCTTGCGCTCGGTGATGTCGCGGCCGACGTAGAGCACGTGCGGCGCGCCGCGGTACTGGATCGGCACGGCCTGCAGGTCCATGCGGAAGCGGTAGCCGTCGCGGCGCTCGACGTCGAGCTCGGTGCTCAGCCGCTTGCCGGCGAGCGCCCGGCGGTGCGCGGCGAGGCGCGCGCCCTCGCGCTCGGGGTCGACATGCAGCAGCGCCTCCGTGGTGCCGATCATCTCCTCGCGCTTCAGGCCGCTCATCGGCTCATAGGCCGCGTTCACGTCTACCACCCGGTAGTCCGCGTCGCGCAGCACCATGCCGTCGGCGGCGGAGTTGAAGATCGCGCGGTACTGCTCCTCGCTCGCGCGCAGCGCGCGCTCGGCGAGCTTCGCCTCGGTGACGTCGCGGCCCATGTACAGCACGTGCGGCTCGCCGCGATACGCCATCGGCACGCCGCGCACCTCGAGCACGAACGGCGTACCGTCGGGACGCTGACCGTCGGCCTCGAAGAAGAGCGGCTTGCCGGCGAGCGCCTCTTCGTGCAGCCTGCGTCGCTCGATCGTCGCGCTCGAGTCGCGCGTGATCGTCAGGTCCTGCAGCCCCAGCACCTCGTCGCGGCGCCGTCCGCTGAACGCCTCGTAGGCGGCGTTCACATCGACGATGCGGAACGCCGAGTCGCGGAGCACGAGCGCGTCGGCCGTCGCGTTGAAGATGGCACGGTACTGTTCCTCGCTCGCCCGGAGCGCTGCCTCCGCCTGCTGGCGCGCGGTGATGTCGCGCCCGATGTAGAGCACGTGCGGCTGGCCGCGGTGGGTCACGGGCACGCCGCGCACCTCGAGCACGAGCGGCGTGCCGTCGGGCCGCCGCCCCTCGGTCTCGATGCGCACCGGCTCGCCGGCGAGCGCGCGCGCGTGCAGCGAGCGCCGGTCCACCCTCTCGCGCTCGTCGCTGATCGTCAGGCCCTCCTCGCCGATCACGTCGGCGCGCCGCCGGCCGGTCATGGCCTCGTACGCCGCGTTCACGTCGACGATGCGGAACCCGGCGTCGCGCAGCGCCAGCGCGTCGGCCGTGGCGTTGTAGATGGCCCGGTATTGCTCCTCGCTCGCGCGCAGCGCCTCCTCGGCGCGGTTGCGCTCGGTGATGTCGCGCGCGATGGCGAGGACGTGCGGCTCGCCGCGGTGCGTGAACGGGATCGTCGTCACCTCGGCTGTGAAGCGCTCGCCGCTCTTGCGCACCGCTTCGAGCGCAACGCGGCAGGTCTCGCCCGCGAGCGAGCGGCGCACGAGGTCGAGCCGCCGCTGCGCGTAGCCCGGCGCGTTGACGCGGTCCTCGTAGGCGCGGCCCACGACCTCGTCGCGGCGCCAGCCGTAGATGCGCTCGTAGGCGGGGTTGACGTCGACCCGCCGCAGCGACGAGTCCCAGAGGATCAGGGCGTCGGCCGAGGCGTTGAAGATCGCGCGGTACTGCGCTTCGCTCGCCGCGAGCGCCTCGTCGGCCGCCTTGCGCTCGGTGATGTCGCGCACGAATGCCACCAGGCGCCGCTGGCCGGCCAGCATGGCGGCCTTGAGCGTCACCTCGAGCCACATCAGGTGGCCGTCGCGGTGCCGACCTCGCCACTCGAGGCGCAGCGGCGCCGCCTGGCTTTTTGCCCGCTCGAGCAGCTCCTTGGCGCGCGCCGGCGAGTAGGCGGGCTCCGAGGCGCTCAGCTGCGCGACGGTCGTCTGCCGCAACTCGGCCACGCTGTAGCCGTACATCTCGCAGGCGCTTGCATTGGCCTCGAGGACGGCGCCGCTGTCCCAGTCGTGGACGAAGATGCTGTCCTCGCTCGCCTCGAAGATGGCGCGGTAGCTCGCCTCCGAGGTCTTGAGCGCCGCCTCGGCGCGAACCCGCTCGATCTCCGCGACTGCCCTTACGGCGAAGATCTTGAGCAACGGCTCGACGAGCGACGACTCGGGCAGCGGCTTGCGGTCCATGGCGACGATCAGACCGAGCTGCACCCCATCGGGCGCGTTGAGCGAGTAGGCGGAATAGGCGTCGATTCCCTTCGACCGGAAAAGCGTGCCCGGCGCGAACTCGGCGGCCGCGCCCTGGCCGACGTAGCGGAACTCGCGGCCGACTACGCCGGCGCAAGGCGTGCCGGCGAGCTCGTACTCGAAGGCGCGCATCAGCCGGCCGTCGAGCCAGGTGGCGAGCGCACGCATGCGGGAGCGGTCGCCGTCGGCAAAGATGCCGATCATCGTCGCCGGCACCCCCAGGATGCGGGCGAGCACCTGCACCAGCTCGGCGAACACCGACTCGCCGCCCGCGGTGGAGACCGCGAGGGCGGCGGCTCGCAGCGCTTCGGCTTCTCGGGCACGGTCCACGGTGGCCGGCAGTCTAACCGCCGGCGCCGTCCGGCGCCTGGATTGTTACCGGCCCGCTACGATTGAAACCGGGCGGTTACGTTTCCTCGGGGACGAACATGTAGCCCGCGCCGCGCACGGTGCGGATGGCGCGCGGCCGGGCGGGGTCGTCCTCCAGCTTGCGCCGCAGGCGGGTGATGCGGATGTCGATCGACCGGTCGAAGGGCTCCCACTCGCGGTTGCGCGTGAGAGTGAGCAGCCGATCGCGGCTCAGCACCTGGTTCGGATGCTCGATCAGCGCCTTGAGCAGCTCGAACTCCATCGCGGTCACCGGAATCTCGCGGCCCCTGGCGTCGCTCAGGGTGCGCGACTTGAGGTCGAGGAAGCAGCGACCGACGCTCACCTTCGCGCGCACGGCGGCGGCGGCCGCCGGCTTCGCCGCCACGCGGCGCAGCACGCTCTTCAGGCGGGCGCGCAGCTCGCGCGGATCGAAAGGCTTGGCGATGTAGTCGTCGGCGCCGACCTCGAGCCCGGCGACGCGGTCGATTACCTCGTCGGCGCCGGTGACCATGATGATGCCGACCTCGAAGCGCTCGCGCAGGTAGCGCGCGAGGCTAAGGCCGTCCTCGCCCGGCAGCCCGACGTCGAGCAGCACTACGGCCGGCACGGCGCGCGCGATCTCGACGCGCATGGCGGCGCCGTTCGCCGCCGTCGCGACCTGGTAGCCGTGCTGCGAAAGATAGTCGGTCAGCATCTTCCGGATCGCCGGGTCGTCGTCGACGACGAGCACGCGCGTCGCGTCCATGGGCAAAGTATACAAGCGGGCAACAAACCGTTTCCTGGCGGAAATCGATCGGTAACCCCTCGCCCTCTACGCTGTCGCCATCGTCACGCACTTAGGGGAAATCGACGTGAAAAGCTTCTTCAAGCGGCTGCTCGCAGCGCTCGCGCAGGCACAGCAGGAACGCGCCCGCCGCGCCGCCATCGAGCAACTCGACGCGCACACGCTGCGCGACATCGGCCTGGAGCACGAGGCCGAGCGCGCCCACCGCCGGGCGCTGCGCGAGCGTCTCCAGTTCAGCATCTATTACTGAGGGCTCGCCATGGTCGACAGCGAAGAGCTCGTGCAGGGCAGCGTGCAACTGCGGCGCGGCAGCCTGATGCGCATCGCCGAGGGGCGCGGAATGCTGGTGCGCGTGCGCCGCGGCAGCGTCTGGATCACCGAGGAAGGCGACTCGCGCGACCACTTCGTTGCGGCGGGCGAGCAGTTCAGGCTTGCGCGGCGAGGCACGGCCCTCCTCAGTGCCCTGCAGGCGAGCCTCGTCTCGCTCGCCGCGCCGCCGCAGAGCCGCCTCGCCGAGCGTATCGGCCTCGTCCGCGCGGGCACCGACCTCGTCGAGCCGCTCGCGCTTTCTTCGTAGTTCAAACCCAGGAGGAAGACATGCAAGTCCATCCGCAGCATCTCGACACGCGACGCTACGCGAAGTGCATCGAGGTCTCGAAGCGCGTACGCTGGGAAATCGAGCGCGACGTGATCCGCGGTCGCGCTCTCGACACCGGCAAGAAGTTCCTGCCCGACGGGCTTTCCAGGGTCGGCGAGCTCGATTTCCTCACCGAAGGCGAGCGCCGCTTCGCGAGCCAGGTTCAAGGCCGTACCTACGCCAACATGTTCGGCCTGGTCGAGCGCTTCATCGCGCCGAAGATCGCCGAGGTAGGCCGCAGCCACGGCCTGGGCGACCAGACGGCGTTCGAGGCGCTGGTGCGCTTCACCGACGAGGAACTGAAGCATCAGGAGCTGTTCCGCCGCATGGAGCGCCTGGCGGCCGCCGGGATGCCGGAGGGCTATGGCTTCCTGCCGCAGCCGAATGAGGTGGCGGCCGCGGTGCTCGGCAATAGCACCTGGGCGGTGCTCGCGCTCATCTGCCATATCGAGCTCTTCGTTCTCGCGCACTATCGGCAGGCGATCGAGCCGGACGAAGCGCTGTCCGAGCTGTGGAAGGATGTCTTCACCTTCCACGCGCGCGAGGAATCGCAGCACGCGATCCTCGACGAGCTGGAGTGGATGCGCGAAAATGGCAACCTCGGCGCCGAAGAGCGCGATCGGGCGCTCGACGACCTGATCGCGCTGGTCGGCGCGGTCGACGGCATCGTGCAGGCGCAGGCCAAGGCGGACGCCGCTTACTTCCTCTCCTGCACGCGGGCGCTCTCGCCCGAGCGGGCAGGGAAGGTGGAGGCGACGTTCCTGCGCGCCTACCGCTGGCAGTACATCGTCTCCGGCGTGCAGGACGAGCGCTTCGGCCAGGTTCTCGGCGGCATGATCACCAAGCAGCAGGCCGGTCGCATCGCCGCCGCGCTGAAGCCGATCGTCGAGGCGTGATGCTGCTGCGCCGGGTGCGAGCGGGCGATGCGGAGCGCGTGCAGCAGTTCGTGCGCGCCCTCTCCGCGCGCTCGCGCCTCGAGCGCTTCCTCGCGCCGGTGAGCGAGCTTTCCGTCCGGCAGCTCGAGCGCATCACTTCGGGGACGGGACTCTGCCTCGCCGTGTTCGACGAGCGCGGCCGCATCGTCGCCCTGGCCGAGTACGCGTGTGCCGACGCGACGGGCGCGGAGCTCGCGATCGCGGTGGCCGACGCGTGGCAGGGCAGGGGCCTCGGCAGGCGCCTGCTGGCCCGGCTGGTTCGCCATGCCGCCCGGGCCGGCGTGGCGCGCCTGGAAGGCGTTACCCGGGTCGGCAACGCCGCGATGCAGCGCCTCGCGAGCGAGCTCGGCTTCCGGCTGCGGCGCGACGCCGATCCGCGCCTCATGCGCTTCGAGCGGGCGGGGCGCGCATGAATGCCGGCCTGAGGGCGCTGCAGCTCGGCGAAGGCGATCCGCTCCACCTGGCGCGCCGCGCGGTCGTCGAGGCGCCGCGAAGCGCGGTCTCCCACCTGCTGCTCGCCACCCTGCTCGCGTACAGCCGGGACCCGTGCGAGTTCGCCGAAGCCGCCAAGGCAGTGGCGCGCCTGGCGGCCCTGCCACTCGATGATCGGGAGCG